>DATIUU010000130.1:0-23382 GCA_035466635.1 Woeseiaceae bacterium | reverse complement strand
CACCTCGGCAAGGACCCGCTCGACCGTCACGCCGCGGCCGCGGTAGAGCGTCCGCAGCACCTCGAGCTCCGCCGCCCCCGGCGGCGTCGCGGCAGACCACCACAGGCCGTCCTGCGGCGCCGCGTCCCAGTGTTCGAAGTGCGTGACGTCGGGGTCGCTGCGGTAGAGCTTGCCGCCGCTCTCGACGACGGCGCGCACGCCGGCACGCCCCACCCGGTCGATCGGCCCCGGCATCCCCGCGGCCGCGTCGATGGCCTCCACGAGTTCCCCGGCGCTCGTCAGAACGTACAGGGTGTCACGCGTGCCGACGAGCACGAGCGGGCCGAGCGCCGCGATCCCGGCGAGCCCCGCCACGTCCTCTGCGATCTCCTCGTTATCGAGGAACAGCCGTCCGCCGAGCAGGGTCGCGCGCAAGCCGCCGTCCGCAAAGCTCGCCGTGGGCGCCGGCGCCTGGATGCCGTAGGCGTCGAGCAGCCACGGCCAGTCGAGGTGGCGCCGGTCCAGCCCCCACCTGGAGGCGTGGTTCAGCGCGATGCCGGATGCGGCCAGCAGCAGCACGAACAGGACGAGCGCGACGCCGACCCAGCGGTGACCACGCCGGAGCCAGATGCGCATCCGCGCGCTGCCGTTAGCCTGTCGTCCTGGTATTGCCATCGAGCAGCAGCGCGACGCGGGCGATGCGGGTCACGGCAGCCACGGACAGCGTAGCGCCGGTGATCCCGTCGATCCGCCGATCGAGATGTCCGTCAGTCTCGAGCCTTGCATCCACGAACTGGTCCGTAAAAAACGGGTAGCGTACCTCCCAGCCGCGGCTTTCGCGAAATTCGAGGACGCGGACATTTTCGATCGCGCCGTCGGTCACGGTCACGCCGATGGTGATGGGCAGCTCCTTGCCGATCTCGTCGAGTATCCAGACGCTCCTCGTACCCTCGCGCCAGTAACGCACCCGGAGCGCGGCGAAGCGGTGGCCGAGCACGCGTTCCACGGCATCGCGAAGTTCGCCCGAGATCCACAGCATGCGCGGCGCGGGCGATCCGGCCGGGAAGGCGCTGCTGATGTAATCGTCGGCCTCGATGTAACGCCCGGCCTCGCCGGCGGGCCCGGCGAATGCGGAGCCGGGTATCGCCAACAGGAGCAGGAAAACAAAGCGCAACATGGGATCGCCGTGTCTCAGAAGCTGTATCCGAAGCCGAGACTGAAAGCATCGAAATCGCGGACCGCGAGCGCGGGCAACGTATGATCGCGCGTGCGGTAATCCATCTTCAACACGACTCCCGGTACCGGCCAGAAGTTCAGGCCCACGCCGCTCTCGGTAAACTTGTCCTGGTCGCGCGCGGCGTCGAGGTCTTCGTAGCGGGCAAAG
This sequence comes from Woeseiaceae bacterium, assembly GCA_035466635.1. Classification (GTDB taxonomy): domain Bacteria; phylum Pseudomonadota; class Gammaproteobacteria; order Steroidobacterales; family Woeseiaceae; genus UBA1847. The sequence goes on along the minus strand of DATIUU010000130.1, from coordinate 22,019 downwards.
ATGCCCCAATTGTCGGTGAACCTGAGGCTCGGCTCGACGTACCAGCCCTCCTGCGAGTCCGCGCCGGCCGCCTCGACGGCAAAACCGTCGAAGTTCCAGCCCGCGTACAGCGCACGCAGCCCGAAAATGCCGCGCTGGAATACCGCGTGAGCCGTGAACAGCTGGCCCGTGTCCAGCCCGTCGCCGGGCACCTGGCTCGGATCGGCCTGGTACTGGTAGCTCGCCGCGAGTTCGAGGCCGCGCACGCCCGTGTATTTCAGGCGCGCCGTGTAGGCCCAGTCATTGGCAATCGCCTCGGCAACCTTCTGGCGGCCGCTGCGGACGCGAAACTGGCTGCTGCCGCTCGTCGGCATCGCGAGACCCGAGTGCATGCTGGCATCCCAGCTCAGACCACTGCCCAGGCGGCCGTTCATTCCCACGCCCGCTTCCCACCACGTCGATGGAATGATGATGCTCTCGACGTTGTTGCGCTCGACGCCATAGAACGTCGTCGGCTCGTGCGTCTCGTTCAGGATGCCGAGCGGCAGCAAGAACAGGCCGGTCTTCGCGTAGGTATTGTCGGTCAGCGCGTACTCGACGAAGGCCTGCTCCAGTTCCACCTCGCCCGGTGCGCCATCACCGGACAGCGAATGCTCCAGCTCGAACTCGGAGAAGAAGCGCACGCGATCCGTAAACTCGTGGCCGAAGAACAGGACGAAGCGATGGAAATCGATCTCCCTGCTATCGCCGGCGTCGGAGCTCACGTTGTTGTAGTGCAGCTCGCCATAGCCGCCGATCGTCGTCGGTTGCGCACCGCTATCCGCGACAGCCAGTGCCTCCACGAAGTCACCGGTCGCATCGACGCGGGCCTCCGTCTCGACGATCCGGTCGTTCGCGGCCGACGCCGCCTCCCGCGCCTCTCCGAGCGCCGCGCGCAGTTCGTCGATTTCGGCCTGCTGCCGCTGGACGATCTCCCAGAGTTCCTCGATGGTGGTCGGTGCCTGCCGGGCATGGCCGGCCGTTGCGGCGAGCAGCAGTAATGCCGCCAGCGCCGTGGTCCTGGTAATGCTCATGATGGTCGGGATCCCCTGCCTGTTTGTGTACACAGCTTAAGGGAGGCTAATGCAAACGACACGCATTCTCATTCGTATTAGTACGTATTGCCGCCATGCCCTGCCGGGCGGGGGCGCGGCGCCCGCGATCAGAGCCCGCGGTTGATCAGCAGGTGCACCCAGATGCTCGCGGCATAGCCGACAGCGATCACCGGCGTCCACCGCAGGTGGCGGAAGAAGGTGTAGTGGCCGCGCGCCTGCCCCATCAGTGCGACGCCCGCCGCGGAACCGATGGACAGCAGGCTGCCGCCGACGCCGGCGGTGAGCGTGACCAGCAGCCATTGCTGCAGGTCCATGGTCGGATGCATCTCGAGGACCGCGACCATGATCGGGATGTTATCGATCACCGCCGACATGATCCCCACCAGCACGTTCGCCGTGGTCGCCCCGAGTTCGCCGTAAATGTAGAGCGATAGATGTTCCAGGTAACCGATGAAGCTCAGGCCGCCGACACACATGATCACGCCGAAGAAAAACAGCAACGTGTCCCACTCGATGCGCTCGACCTCGCGGAAACTGTCGAAGGGCAGGACGTCACCGGCCTCGCCGTATTGCGGGTCGTCGCTCGGTACCGGCACGTGCGTCTTGCGCAGGTAGTAACCAAAGAACTTGAGATACCCGAGCCCGGTCATCATGCCGAGAAAAGCAGGCAGGTTCAGGAAGTTGTGGAATGAAACGGCGGTCGTAATCGTGCAGGCGAACAGGAACATGATGCGTCTCGCGCCGCGCTTCATCCGCGTCCGCTCGGCGCTGCCGGCGGCATGTTCCCTGGGAACCGCAAAGGACATCACGATTGCCGGCAACAGGAAGTTGACCAGCGACGGCACGAACAGCAGGAAAAACTTGTCGAATTCGACGATGCCACGCTGCCACACCATCAGCGTGGTGATATCGCCGAACGGGCTGAAAGCGCCGCCTGCGTTCGCGCCGACGACGATATTGACGCAGGCGATACTGATGAACCGGGCGTTACCCTTGCCTACGGCGAGCACCACCGCGCACATGACCAGCGCCGTGGTGAGGTTGTCGATGAGGGGCGATAGCAGGAATGCCAGGACACCGGTAACCCAGAACAGCGCCCGGTACGAGAGGTTGCGCCGCACCAGCCAGTCCCGCAAGGCATTGAACACGTTGCGCTCGGTCATCGAGTTCACGTAGGTCATCGCCGTGAGAAGAAAGAGAAACAACTCGGCGAACTCGAGCACGAATTCCCGGATCGCCTCCTCGGCCTCGTGCCCGATCCCGCTCTGAGCATAGCGGAGCCCGATCATTGCCCAGATAATGCCGGCTCCGAGGATGACCGGCTTCGACTTGCGCAGGCCCGTGTACTCCTCGGAAATGACCAGCGCATAAGCGAGTATGAACACGAATATCGCGGCGATACCGGTCCACTGAGCGGTCAGGTCCATGTGAGCTCCCCCGAATCCAGAAAATCCGTGCCCAATCGGCGCGCAAATCCTAGCGCCGGAAACCGCGCCGCTATATAGGTGTTTGCCGCGGTGCCGGGCAGACGCCGCAAGACCGTCAAGGCGGACTTACGCCTCCGTACGGTATGCCCGTAAGCCGCGCCATGTCACCGCTGAACGTGGTGAGATCGTCCCGGCAGAACTTGCCGACGTGATCGTGCCCGGCCGCCCGGGCCAGCACGCTCATCAGCTCGACGGAAGCTCCGAGGAATCGCGCCAGGCGCTCGGCGGCGATATCGACGGGCAGGCGTGCGCGAAGATGTTCCTTCTGCGTGGCGATGCCGACCGGGCAGTTGTTGGTGTGGCAGGCGCGCATACCGAGGCAGCCGATCGCCTGGATAGCCGCGTTCGACAATGCGACCGCGTCCGCGCCGAGCGCCATCGCCTTGGCGAAGTCGGCCGGGTGCCTGAGCCCGCCGGTGATGACGAGCGTCACGCCCGCCGCATCGCAGGCGTCGAGGTGCCTGCGCGCCCTCGCCAGGGCGGGAATCGTCGGCACGGAGATGTTGTCGCGAAAAATGAGCGGCGCCGCGCCGGTGCCGCCACCGCGACCATCGAGAATGATGTAGTCGACGCCGATCTCGAGCGCGGCGTCGATGTCTTTCTCGATGTGCTGCGCCGACAGCTTGAAACCGACGGGAATGCCGCCGGTCCGCTCACGAACCTCGGCTGCGAACTCCGCGTACTGGCCGAGCGACGTCCAGTCCGGGAAGCGCGACGGTGAAATGGCCGCCTGCCCTTCCTCGAGCCCGCGCACCTCGGCGATCTTGCCCTTGACCTTGTTGCCCGGCAGATGCCCGCCGGTCCCGGTCTTGGCCCCCTGCCCGCCCTTGAAGTGAAACGCCTGGGTCTTCGCGACCTTGTCCCAGGAAAAGCCGAAGCGCGCCGAGGCGAGTTCATAGAAGTAGCGCGAGTTCGCCGCCTGCTCGTCGGGCAGCATGCCGCCTTCTCCCGAACAGATGCCCGTGCCGGCGAGCTCGGCGCCCCTGGCGAGCGCGATCTTCGCTTCCTCGGAGAGTGCGCCGAAGCTCATGTCGGATACGAATAGCGGGATGTCGAGCCGCAGCGGTTTCCTTGCGTTGTGGCCGATGATCACCTCGGTGCCGACGGGCTCTTCGTCGAGCAGCGGCAGCCTGTGGAGCTGCGCGACGACGAACTGGATGTCGTCCCACTGCGGCAGCTTGTTGCGCGACACACCCATCGCCGCGGAGGGGCCGTGATGGCCGGTCTTGCTCAGGCCCTCCGACGCCAGTTTCCGGATGTACTTGACGTGGGGCTCGTCGGCCGTACCGGTCGGGTCCTGGAAGGCGCCCTGGTAGGCGCCCCTGTCGTAGGGCTGCGGATGATCCGTGGCCCACGCGCGTATCTCGTCCTCGTCGACGAGCACCTGGCCATCTTCCACCCAGCTGTTGAACTTGTGCAGCGTCTCCGCGTTGTTGTACTCGCTGATCCCCGTGTCCAGCCGGTAATCCCAGTAGTGCACGCCGCAGATGAGGTTGTCGCCGTCGACGAATCCGTCGGCCATGAGCGCGCCGCGGTGCGCGCAACGGCCGTACAGTACCGACACCTCGTCATCGAAGCGCACGATCACGAGGTCGACGCCGGCGACGAGTGCGTGTGCGGGCTCGCGGTCCTCGAGTTCTTCCCAGCTGGCAATGCCAATCCTGTTCACTGTTTCTCCTCCAGGCCCGGGGCGGTGGATTCACGTCGAAATGCCGGCCGAGAATACCCGGACGTGGCGCAAACATCGAACACATGGGGAGCGGCTCGCGTTTTGCCTATAATGCCGGCTGGCCGACGCATTGATGGAATTCCCGTGACGAAAGGACGATCTGCGCAAACGCGATATTCACCGCAGCTGCTCGCGGTTGCGGTTATTGCCGCTGTGCTCGCAGCCAGCCCTCTGTTGGCCGATTCGCCTGTTCCGCAACTGGCCGCCGACGGTTCGGTCACGGCCGAGCAAATCGACGCCGCCATCTCGACCATCGAAGCGCGCGAGGGACTGGACGAGGAAACGCGCACCAAGGTGATCGACCAGCTGCGCGACGCCAGGCTCCAGCTGCAGAACGCGCAGGCCGCCCGCGACAGCGCGGCCGCCTTTGCGGAGTCGATCACGACCGCGCCCGCCGAAACCCAGCAGCTGCGCAAGCAACTGGACGAGAGCGCACCGGCGGTACCTACCCGCCAGTCGATGGGCATCGACGACGCGACGCCGCTGAGCGACCTCGAACAACAACTCGCGACCAAGCTTGCCGGGATCACCGTCGCGGAGGCCAGGCTGGCCGAACTCGACAGCCAGATCGCGGCCCAGGCCGACCGGCCCGCAAAGGCGCGGGCGAGAATCGACGAGCTGCGAGCCAGCATGGACAGCCTCGCCGCGGCGAGCAGGGCCCAGCCGCCCCCGGGCGAGCCGGCGATGCTCTCCGACGCGCGCAAGCTGGCCGGGCAGCTCCGGTTGAACGCCCGCACGGCTGAGCTCAAGCGGCTGGAACAGGAGATCGTCAGCAACAACGTGCGACTCGAACTCACCCGGGTACGTCGCGACATCGCGGCTCGCACGCTGGTCAGCCTGCGGCGCGAACTCGAAGTGCTGCAAAGCGCCGTCAATGCCAAGCGGCAGACCAGCGCAACCCAGGCCCTGCAGGAAACGGCGCTCGCCGAGCTCGAGGCCGCGGGCAAGCATCCTGCGGTGCGGCAAATCGCCGAAGGCAATGTCGAGCTCACGCGCGAACTGCCCTCCGTCACTGCCGACATCGAGCGCGTCACCAGCGAACTGTCGAGGATCGAGGAGCAGGCCCGCGATATCGAACGGCGCCTCGCGCGGTCGAAACAACGGCTCGAAGTCGGGGGCGTCAACCAGGTCATCGGCCGCCTGTTCGTCGAGGAACGGCGCAACCTGCCGCAGGTTTCCCAGTACCGCGCGGAAGTGCGCGAGCGGCGCAGCACGCTCGCAAACATCGGACTCGCGCAGGTTCGAATCGAGGAGGAGCGCCGTGAACTGACGCCGCTCGACGAGCGCATCGAGCAGGTCATGTCGAGCGTTCGCCAGGACGTCGCCGATGACGGGGAGCTGGCGGACATCCAGAACGAGGTGGAACTGCTGCTGCGCAGCCGGCGCGACCTGCTCGCCCAGGTTGCAAGCACGTACACGACCTACATCCGCGCGCTGGGCGACCTCGACGTCGCGCAGCGGCGGCTCCTGGACGCCGCCGCCGACTATAAGCAATTCCTGGACCAGAACCTGCTGTGGATTCCCAGCGCCTCGCCGTTCTGGCTGGATGACGTCCGCAATCTCGGCCCGGCGATCGCCTGGGCGCTGTCACCGGTTGCGTGGTCAAAGACGTTCGGCTCCTTGGCGGAGGCCTTTAGCTACAGCCCGCTGCAGGCGAGCGCGGCACTGTTGCTGCTCGGGCTGGTGTTCTATTCCCGCCGCCCGCTGCGAGCCCGGTTCAAGGGATTGAACGAGCGGGTCGGCCGGCCGTCGACGGACCACATCGGGCTCACGCTCGGCGCGCTCGCGATCTCGGCGGCGCGGGCGCTGCCCTTGCCGCTCCTGTTCGCCATCCTCGGCTGGGCACTCACGCTGAGCCCTTACCATACGGACTTCACGGCCACCGTCGCCGCGGCGCTGCATGTGATTGCGCCGTTCCTTTACAACACCCTGTTGTTCCGCGTCCTGTGCGCCGAGCACGGCGTCATGCAGGTTCACTTCGGCTGGAGCACCGGTCGGCTGCCCGTCATTCGCAAGCAACTCGACCGGCTCACGGCGATCGGCGTCCCGCTCATCTTCGTCGCCGTGCTGCTCTATGGCTCGCCGACACCCGCGCACCGCGAGAGCCTAGCACGGCTCGCTTTCATGATCCTGATGTTCATCTTCAGCGGCCTCACCCATGCATTGCTGCATCCGCGCAGCGGCGTTGCGCGAGGCTATTACTCAGCCAACCCGTCCACATGGGTAACCCGGCTGCGCTGGCTGTGGTACGTACTTGGCGCCGGTGGCCCCTTGCTGCTCGTGCTCGCGTCGCTGCTCGGCTTCTCGTACACCGCCGGGATCCTGACCGGCAGCCTCGTGGATACGTTCTGGCTGGTCCTCGTGCTCATCATCGTGAACCTCGTCGTCACGCGCTGGCTCGCGCTGACGAAGCAGAAGATCGCATGGCAGATCGCGTTGAAGGAGCAGGAGGCTCGACGGGCCGAAGCATCGCAGGAGGAAGGCGCGGCGGCGCCCGTTATCCAGAGCACGCCCCTCGACCTCGACGCCGTCGACAAGCAAACCACCCGGCTCGTGAATGCCGGGCTGTTCTTTGTCGGGGCGCTCGCGGCCTGGGGTGTCTGGTCGGAGATCGTGCCTGCACTCGGGATCCTGGAAAAGGTCTCGTTGTGGTCGCAGACGGCGATGGTCGACGGCCAGGAAGCCATCGTTCCCGTCACGCTGGCCGACCTGCTGCTCGCCATCTTCGTGTCCGGCGTAACGGCGATTGCGTCGAAGAACCTGCCGGGATTGATGGAAATCGCGGTACTGCAGCGGATGACCCTGCAGCCCGGCAGCCGCTACGCGATCAATACGCTGCTGCGTTACGTCGTCGTCACGGTCGGCGTGATCGCCGTGCTGAATATCGTCGGCTGGAGGTGGTCGCAGATCCAGTGGCTCGTCGCGGCGCTCAGCGTCGGTCTCGGCTTCGGCCTGCAGGAAATCGTGGCCAACTTCGTTTCCGGCCTGGTCATCCTGTTCGAGCGGCCGGTGCGCGTCGGCGACACGGTGACCGTGGGACAGCTCACCGGAACCGTGTCCCGCGTGCGCATTCGCGCGACGACGATTACCGACTGGGACCGCAAGGAGATCATCGTCCCGAATAAGTCGTTCATCACCGAGCAGGTCATCAACTGGACGCTGTCGGACCCGATCACCCGCATTGTGATACCCGTCGGTATTGCATACGGCTCGGACGTGCAACTCGCCCATCGAGTGATGCAGGAAACCCTCGAGCGCATGCCGCTGGTACTGGACGAGCCAGCGCCGAAGGTCTACTTCACGGGCTTCGGCGACAGTTCGCTGAATTTCAATCTGTACGTGCATTCCCGTGAGCTGGCGGATCGGCTGCCGCTCATGCATGCGGTGCACGAAGAGATACTCGCCACATTGCGCAAGAACGGCATCGAGATTCCGTTCCCGCAGCGCGACCTGCACCTGCGGTCGGTGGACAACAGGATCAGCGCGTTCAAACGCGATGCCGAAGACAAGGGCGACGGGAACGACTGAGTTCAACGACAGGCGCGGTTCCCGAAGCGCGAGTGGTTCGGGGCCGAGATCGATCGCGGGCCGGGGCCCGCCCCTATGGTTCGATTCCAGCCGCCTCGCGATACAGCTCTAGGTACCGCGCCGCCATCGCCGCGGCCGTGAAATCGCGGGAGAACTCCCTGCCGCGGGCACCCATCGCGCGCCGCAGGTCCGGGTCGTCATAGAGGCGCAGGATCGCCGCTTGCAGCTGGTCGGGGCTGCGCGGATCGATCAGGATTCCGTTCTCGCCATCCTTTACGATCTCGGGAAGACCACCGACCCGGCTCGCCACGATCGGCAGCGCCCTGTCCATCGCGTCGAGCAGGATGCCGCCGATGCCTTCCTTGTTGGACGGCAGGATGAACAGGTCGAATGCCGCGAGGTGGTCGCCGACGTTCTCGACCCAGCCCGTGAAAGCGACGTTGCCGAGGCCGCTGGCAAGCTCCCGCAACATCGCCTCGTCGTCTCCGCCGCCGACCAGCAGGAACTGGAACGCCGGGTGCGACGGCTCCAGCCGCCGCGCGACCTCGATGATGTATTGCTGGCCTTTCTGGGCATTGTCCAGCGCGCCGACGTTGCCGATGATCCATTTGCCCGGGAAGCGGTCCCGGATCGCTTTCGCCGTCGCCGGATCCACGGGCAAACCGCTGCTGCTGCTGTGGATCACGCAGCGCTTGATGCGCGCGTCGAACGCCTCCACGATGCGGGCGACGTCGGCCGCGACCGCGGCGACGGCCGACGCGCGAGTGTAAGCCCTGCGGGTCAGCCAGCTGTCGCCGAGCGGGTTATTGACGCGCCGCGTGATGATGTAGGGCGTCCCGGAGAACTCGTTGCGCAACCAGGCGGCGTAGACGCCCCGCCCTTCGTGCGAATGCAAGACGTCGACGCCCCGGGTCGCCCGGAATGCCGGCAACAGTCCCGTGCAGCCGCGGATCTCGATACCGGCATCGCCGAGCCGTTCCGCGAGCGGGCGATGGGGCCGGGCGATCAGCACCTGCTCCTGGCCGAGATCCTGCAGGGCGCGGATCAGCAACTCGGCCTGGCGCTCACCACCGCGATAGCCTTTCGCCAGGTTGATGTGTGCGATTCGCAGCGTCATTGGGCCCGCCGGTGTCGAGTGGCGGCTAGCGTATCATGCTCCCGTCCGGCACCGGCACCGTTCGTTGCGGGCCGCAGGGCAAGCGAATAGAGTATCGAGCTGTCGGCACCGCCGGGATACAGGGAACTCAACATGTGTGGCTTCGTCGGCGGGACGGACCCCTCCTGGGATTTTGCCGCCGCGCTCGCATCGATCGAACACCGCGGCCCCGATGACGGGCGCCTGCGTCTCGATGGTCCGGTGCGAGTGGGCTTTCGCCGCCTGTCGATCATCGACCTGGATGCCGCGGCGATGCAGCCCATGTTCGCCGAAGACGGGGAAACCTGGATCGTTTTCAACGGCGAGATCTACGGCTTTCTCGGGCTGCGCCGCGAACTCGAAACGCTGGGCCACGCGTTCCGGACTCACTCGGATACCGAGGTGCTGCTGCGGGCCTATCTCGAATGGGGTGAGGACTTCATCGATCACCTCGACGGCATGTTCGCGATCGCGTTGTGGGATGCGCGGGACCGCAGGCTGCGGCTGTACCGCGACCGGCCGGGCATCAAGCCGCTCTACTATTTTTATGACGGCCAACGGCTGGCTTTCGCCTCGGAACTCAAGGCTATCGAGGCGGCGATCGATGCCGGCGATCTGCGGGTCGACGAGACGGCGCTCTACGACTTCCTCGGCTACCGGTACGTACCCGCGCCCAAGACACTGTATCGCAATTGCTTCAAGCTGCCGCCGGCGCATCGGCTGGTCTACGACCCCGCGACCGGCAAGATGACCGGCCCGGAGCCTTACTGGTCGGTACCGGTGCCGGCGCCGCCGCGCGATATCTCGGCCGACCAGGCCGCCGAGGAACTCCGCGGTCTCATCGACGAGTCCGTGCGCGACCAGATGATCTCGGACGTGCCGCTCGGTTTCTTCCTCTCCGGCGGCGTCGATTCGAGCACGATCGTCGCCTCGGCCTCCGGGCTCGGAGCCGACGTATCGACGTTCTCCATCGGCTTCGACTCCGACGAAAAGTCGGAAACCCCGTACGCCCGCGAAGTCGCGAAACTGTTCGGCACGCGGCATCACGAGCGCATGCTGTCGCAGTCGGTGGCGGGGAACCTGCTGCCGAACCTCAAGAAGTGGTTCGACGAACCGTTTGCCGACGAATCGGCGCTGCCGACCTACCTCGTCTCGAAAGTCGCGCGGGAGAACGTGACCGTGGTTCTGACCGGCGACGGCGGCGACGAGGTGTTCGGCGGTTACCGTACCTATCCGCGTTTCCAGCGCTATGACCGGCTGCCGTCGTGGCCGGCTGCGCTGGACCGGCTGTCGCACCGGCTGCGCAGGCCTTTCGGCCGGCGCAGCGCCGTCACGCGCACGATGAAGGTGCTCGAGTTCGCCTTCGCCAGGGGGCCGTCGTTGTGGGGCAAGATCATGCACGGCATGCCCGAATCGGCGAAGGTCGGGTACCGCGAGCGCTTCGGCATCCCGCACGATTACGACGACTGGTGGCATTTCCGCGAGCACTGGCGCGAGGACCTGCCGGTACGCACACGCTTGCAGCTCGTCGACTTCCATACGTTCATGCCGGGGATGGTACTCACGAAAGTCGACCGCACGAGCATGGCGGTATCACTCGAAGCGCGCGTGCCGTTCCTTGCGCGCAAGATCATCGAGTTCTCGTTCTCGCTGCCGGAGGACGTCCGTTATCACGACGGCAACCTCAAGGGCATCCTGAAGTACGCCTACAAGGACATCCTGCCGCAGGACATCCTGCACCGGCGCAAGAAGGGCTTCGGCATACCCCGCTACTACCTCGCGGATCTCGACGGCGGCAAGCCGACCCAGGAGCACCTGTTGCAGAGCCTGTTCCTGTAGGCCGCCGCGCCCGTTGGGAAACGGCTTCCCGACCCAATATTGTGAACATCACGTCGATAAGACCAAGGCCGGTTTGGCGCCATGCAGGATCGTCTCTTCGCAGCGGTCACGTTCGCGGTCCTCGCAGCCGCCCTGGCCGGCTGCGCGTCCCCGGGCCCGTCCGCAGGTCCGTCGATGGAAGCAGGACCTCCGCCGTTCCTGGCACTGAGTATCACCCGGCAGCCTTCTGCGGACTTTTCCGGCGCGCCGACCGGCGCGTCGGTCAGTACCAAGGAGAACCAGGTCTTCGCGGGCCTGCACCGCTTCGGCGCCGGCGCGGGAACCCTCGACCTCGGTCTCGACTACCAGTACACGCGCTACGTCTACGACGGCATCGACGGCCGTAACCGCGACCTGCACCGCTTCCAGTTCCCGCTCAGGTATCGCAACACCCGCGGGGGCTGGGAGATCGACGGCAGCATTGCGCCGGGCATCTCGACCTCGTCCAACGTGCTCAAGGAGTTCTTCGACGCGATCAGCAGCGACGACCTGTTCGCGACCGCGCGATTCGAAGCGCGGCGCGGCGGCGCCGCGCGAAGCTGGGTGCTCGGCGTCGCGTACGACCGCAGGTTCGGCGAACCGCGGGTCTACCCGATCGCCGGCATCGAACTGTCGCCGAGCGCGGCGCTCGACCTGCGGCTGGCCTTCCCCGACAGCGCTTTCCATTACCGCTGGTCGGACCGGCAGTCGCTTTCGGGCCGGCTGTTCCCGGCCGGGCACCAGTGGCACGTGATGACGGATGACTTCAGCGCCGAGTTCGACTATCGGGTCGAGGGTTTCCGCGCCCAGCTCGGCTGGAGCGCGCGGCTGTGGAAAGCGATCACGCTGGATGTCTCGGGGGGTTACGAGTTCGGCCGCAGGCACTACCTCACCGATGACCTCGGTGTCCGCATCGAATCCGCGGTAGAGGACCAGTGGCTGTTGCTGCTGGGCCTGCGCGTGGGTCCTGCCCCGCTGCCTTACGCGCACGGCGGCCAGCTATAGCGAGTTGGCCCCGTGCGCAGTGATCGGCTGGCAGCCGATCGACGCTGCCTCACTTGGCAGGCGTTTCCCCGTGTTCGAAGTGGTGCAGGTCCGGCTCCACGTGCGGAAGGTGGTGTTCGAATTCTTCCGTCAGGTGTTCCGCATTCCGGATCCAGCTGCAGGTCCCGCAGGTGCATGTCGTCTCGTCGTGCCGCAACTCGCTGTGCAGCGCCTCGACGAGCTTCACGCCTTCGCGCAGGGAATCGGCCAGTTCCTCGTCGGTCTTGTCGCCGCGATGGACGAAGTCCTCGAGACACTTGTCCCAGCCGCACTCGCCGGAACCGTCGCAGGTATGGCAGCGCTCACCGGTGGCCTCATAGAAACTCGTGTGCGGATAGTTTCCACCTTCGATGAGTTGCCGGACCAGGATGCCCGGATACGTAAGCGCTTCTATCAGTTGTCGTCGCATGACCCTCTCCTATCAGCTCCACCCCCATACTAGGCGGATCACCGGGTGCACTCAAGCGCACCCGGCGGCGAGATCGTAGGTAATTGCCGTAGTTGAGTTTTTCACGTTTTTGACCATGCGCGACGAGCGCCGGCGAATCCCAGCAGGGCCGCGAGGAACAGCAGCGCCGGCGCTCCGCCGCCACCGCCGCCGGTGCCCTCGTTGACGCCGACGATGACGGTGCGCGTTATGCTGACGCTGTTCCCGGCACGGTCCGCCACGCTGTAGGTGATTGTCTGTGTGCCGACGACCGTGGAATTGATGCTGCCGATCACCTCGATCTTGTCGCTGATATCACCATCGATGTCGTCGACCGCCGTCGCGCCCGGATCCACGTATTCCTGGCCGGCCGGGATGTTCACGCTGGCCTCGCCGAGCAGTTCGATCTCCGGCCGGTTGCGATCGCCGAGACCCAGCCGGCCGATACCGTTGTTCGCGTGGATCTCGAGCACGCCGGCCGTGCTGCCGACCATTATCAGGTCGAGCGACTCGTCGCTGTTGAAGTCGGTCAGCACACCGCGCTGCATGCCGGCGCTGACGATCTGCTCCGGCGCCAGTGAGAAACTGCCGTCCTGGGAGCCGAGATACAGCTGGTGCACGCCCGCTTCGTTGATCGCGACGATGTCCGGCCAGCCGTCGGCATCGACGTCGCCCGGTACGAGCGCCGTTACCGGCGATGCACCGAACGACGGGCCGGGCGCAAACGCACCGCCGCCCTGCTGGTAAAGAACCCGGTTCCGCGGCGCGTTCATGTCCTCGCCGTCGATGGCCAGCAGCAGGTCTGCGGCGCCGTCGCCGTTGAGGTCGCCGCTGCTGACGTTGGCGACGCTGCCGAGTTCGAGGGAGTCGCTGCCGGCAATCGAGCCGTCGCCGGCATTGAAGAGTAGCTCGACCCGGCGATCCGCGGCGAGCACGACAACGACATCCTGGTCGCCGTCCTGGTCGAAGTCGGCGATCGCGAGGTCGCGCCCCGCCCCGGCCGCCAGCGCCACTACGTCGATTGCACCGCCCGCACCGGGCCGCAGGATCGCCGTGCCCCCCGAGCCCGTTACGAGCAGCTCGTCGCTGCCGTCGCCGTCGGTATCTGCCTCGAGGAGACCGCTGACACTGCCCACGCCACTGCCTTGCAGGCTGGCGCCGCCGACGAAGCCGCCGGCCCCGTCGTTGACGAAAACCTGCAGCGAACGTCCGTCAAGGCCGCCGACTGCGATGTCCGGGAATCCGTCCCTGTTCCAGTCGAGCAGTGCGAGCGCGGTGCCGCCGCTGTCGGCGCCGAGGCTGCTGCCGGGTGTCGTGACGGCGCGGTTGCCATTGTTGAAGAAGACGACGGTTTGCTCGCCCGTCGCAACGATGTCGGTCGCGCCATCACCGTCGAGGTCGCCTGTTCGCACCACGCCAACGGACGCATCGACGATCTGCGTCGGGCCCTCGCTGAATTCGGCGACGACGGCCATGCTCGCAAGATCTTCATTGTCGCCGGGATTCGGATCATCCGCGGTAACGGCGCCTATCAGCGAATTGTCGCCGGCGCCCTGCTGCACGCCCTGCAGCGCGAGCGTTACGGACGTACCGGCCGTGACGAGACCCACGCTGCAATCCAGCGTCGGCGCGCTCGTGCCGTTGCCCGTCACGATGCAGCCTTGCGGTGCCGTCACGCTCAGCGGCTGACCGCTGGTAACCCATCCGGCAAACAGCTGGCCATCGAGGAGATCGGCAGGGCCCTTGTTTTCGATGTCGATGTTCCACTGCGCGCCTTCGCCCACGGTCACCGGGTTCCTGGCGGGCGATATGCCGAGGACGACGTCACTGCGATTGTCGCGCAACACCAGCAGCCTGAAGGTCAGGCTGGCGGTGGCGCCGGCGCGGTCCTGCGCCTGCACCTCGACCACGTAGGGTTCGTCGCGGGCATCGGCGCGCGTCGCCGTGCCCGTTAGCAGGCCGGTCGCGGCATCCAGTTGCAGCGTGCCGCTTGCCGGCAAGCCGCTGGCGCTGAAGCGCAGCACGTCTCCCTCGTCGGGGTCGGCAAAATTGGCGCCGAGGTTCAGGCGGTAAGCGATGCCTTCGATCGCCTCCTGGTCCGGCACCGGCGCGACGACAAACGGCGGCTCGTTGCGCCTGAGCACGAGCAACTCGAACCCGAGGCTTGCCGATGCGCCCTGCCGGTCGGTCGCCGTGACTTCGATCCTGTAAGGTTGCTGCCGTACGTCCGCGGCGACCGGGGTACCCGCGAGTACGCCGAGGTCCGGGTCGAACTGCAGCGAGCCGCTGCCCGGAAGACCGTCGATGCCGAAGCGCAGCCGATCGTCCTCGTCGGGATCGGCAAAGTTGCCTGCAAGCACCAGGCGATACGCATCGCCCTCTGTCGCGACCTGGTCCGGCACGTCCCTGACCACGAACGGCGGCGAATTGACCACGTCCTCGATGGCGATCGAAACCGTCGCTTCTCTCGAAAAACCGGTGCCGTCGAAAGCCCGGTACTGAAATTCATCGTCGTCCTGCTGGCTGCCGTCGTGCCGGTACACGAAGGTACCGTCGCCGCGCAGTAACAGGCTGCCGTGCTTTACGTCTTTCGCGAGTATCGCGGTCAGTGGATCGCGTTCGAGGTCGAAGTCGTTGTCGAGCACGCTGTCTGCGCCCGACGTCAGCACCTCGACGGTGCCGCCGCGCGCGACGGCGATGGAATCGCGCACGGCGAAGGGCGGCCAGCCGCTCGCCGAGGCGGCCGCTGACAGGCCGAGCAGGGTCACCACTACAGCGATCCCCGCGGCGGCGGGAACCGACTTCGGACGTGCCCGGGTGATCTTCACAACGCGATCCCCTGCTCTGTTGTTGTCATCGTGGACTGCGCTTCGCACAGTGTAGCTAAACACCGTAACAGGTAAAAGACATAATGCTTCGGGTAATTATGTTAAGTTATTGAATTATCGAAAGTTATCGTCGACGCATAGGTACAAGTCTCTACGCCCGTGCGCATCGTCGAAGCTCGCAATGGCCAATAGTCGCAAGCACCTTGCTCTCGTCACACTCGCGGCCTGTTCGTTTTTCGGCGCGGTCGTTTCGACCGGCGCCAGCTTCCATCGCTACCTGGGCGGGTTCCTGCACGGCAAGGTGATGCTGATCGACGATTCCGCCGCTACCGTCGGCTCGGCCAATTTCGACAACCGCTCGTTCCCGCTCAATTTCGAGATAACGACGGTTGTCGTCGAGCAGGCGTTTGCCGCAGCCGTGGAGGCCATGTTCGAAGGCGAATTCAGCCGCTCCCGCCGCATGGAAGCCGGCGAGTTCGACAACAAGAACTACCTGTTCAGGGTTGCGGCAAGACTCGCCAGGCTGGCATCGCCGATCCTCTGATCAGCGTACCGCGGCCGGCGCATTCTTGACCGCGACGGACTTGATCTGCGCCAGCACCCGGTCGCCCGGCTCGAGCTGCAGCAGGGCGCGCGACCGGCGCGTGATCCGGGCGAGAATGTGGCCGGTGCCGACGGCGAGCTGCACCAGCGCGCAGGATTCGCCGTCCTCGCGAATGGACTCGATGGACGCGGGCAGCACGTTGAGTACCGTCGAAGCGCCGGAATCCTCGCGGCACAGGCTGACGTCGTTTGCGCGGATGCGCAGCCGCAGCTGCGTCCCGGTCTCATAGGCACCGGGCACCCACATCTCGACATCGTCGAAGGCGATCCGCGTCAGGCCGTCGCCGACATCGCGGGCGATCGCTTCGGCGTGGATGATCGCACCCGCCTCCTCGCCGCCGAGCAGCGGCAGGTCGGCGCGCAGCAGCACGTCCTCCAGGTTACCTGCCGCGATGACCCGGCCGCGCTCCATGACGAGCAGGTAGTCGCAAAGACGAATCACCTCCTCGATGCTGTGACTGACGTAGATCACGGGCATGGAAAGCGCCGCGTGGAGCCTGTCCAGGAACGGCAGGATCTCGTCGCGCCGTGCGCGGTCGAGCGACGCGATAGGCTCATCCATGAGCACGACGCGCGGCGACCGTAACAAGGCGCGCGCAATTGCGACGCGCTGCGCCTCCCCACCCGACAGCGTATCGACGCGCCGCTCCAGCAGGTCGCGGAGCCCGAGCAGTTCCACGGCCTCGTCGAAGCCGACGTCCTCGCGGCGCCCACGGCGCTTCCCGTACTCGATGTTGCGGCGTACGTCGAGGTGTGCGAACAGGCGCGGCTCCTGGAACACGTAGCCGACCTCCCGCCGATGCACGGGCCGCGACGTCGTGTCGTCCTGCCAGACGTCGTCGGCAACGACCAGGCGGCCCTCGGCGGCACCCTCGAGCCCGGCGATGCAGCGCAGCAGCGCGGTCTTGCCCGCGCCGGATTCGCCGAAGACGCCGGTGATCCCGCGCATCGGAATGTCGGCGTCCACGTCCAGCGAGAAGTCGCCGCGCTGCAGCCGGTAGCGCACGGCAATGTGTTCGCTCACCGCGACCGCCTCTCGAGCCGGCGATTGGCGAGGAACATCGTCAGCAGCACCGCGAACGCGAACGCCACGAGGACGATCGACATCTGGTGCGCGCTCGCGTAGTCGAGGGACTCGACGTGATCGTAGATCGCGATCGAGACGACGCGCGTCTCGCCGGGAATGTTGCCGCCGACCATGAGGACGACACCGAATTCACCGAGCGTGTGCGCGAAGCTCAGTACCATCGCCGTGAGGAATCCCGGCGTGGAGAGCGGCACGGCGATCGTGAAAAAAGCATCCAGTTCCGACGCGCCCAGCGTCCGTGCCGCCTCGACCTCCTGCCTGCCGAGCGCATCGAAGGCGCTCTGCAGGGGCTGTACCGCGAACGGCAGGCTGTAAAAGCAGGAGGCGATGACGAGCCCCGTAAACGAGAAGGTCAGCGCTTCCCCGGTGACGTCGACCCACCAGCGGCCGATCGCGCCGTACGGCCCGAGGACGATCAGCAGGTAGAAGCCCATCACCGTCGGCGGCAACACGATGGGCAGGGCCACGATCGCCTGGATCGCCGGCTTCAACCGCGAATGCGTGCGCGACAGCCACCAGGCGAGTGGTGTCGCCAGCACGAGCAGGATCAGCGTGGTCAATGCGGCCAGCTGCAGCGACAGCAGCAGCGGCCCCAGCGTCGCCGCCATCAGTCCTCTACCCCGGGCAGGCTGTATCCATGGCGCAGGATGATGGCCTGCCCCGCGTCGCTGCGCAGGAATTCGAAGAATGCCTTCGCGCCAGCGGAGTCCGCGCCCCGTTGCAGCAGGATCGCCTGCTGGTCGATGGGATCGTGCAGCGACTCCGGCACCGGCCAGCTGCATGACGCCGGCGGCAGCGACGGGGCCTGCAGCTGCGACCGCGCAATGAAACCGAGCTCGGCATTTCCCGACGCCGCGAACTGCAATGCCTGCGCGATGTTCTCGCCGATCACCAGCCGCTCGCTCACGGCGTCCCAGAGACCGGCCTGCCGCAGGTAGGCCCTGGCGGCCGTACCGTAGGGCGCCGTTTCCGGGTTCGCGATTGCGACCCGGCCTCCGTCCTCGTTCCGCAACGCCGCATGGCAGTCTTCCGCCGTTCTCGACCACAGCACGAGCCCGCCGCGCGCATAGGTGAAGCGCGTCCCGGCGACCCCATCGCCCGCAGCCTCCAGGCGCCGCGGCCGCTCCACGTCGGCCGCCAGCAGCACGTCGAAGGGTGAGCCATTGATGACCTGGGCATAGAGTTTGCCCGTCGAAGCCGTGGTGATACGGATCTCGTAGTCCGAATCCTGCTCGAAGCGCGCGACAATCGCGCGCGCGGCGGCGCCGAAATTACTGGCGACGGCGACGGTGACGTAATCCTCCCCGGCCGCGGCGACCGGCAACAGGATCAGCGCAACGAGGAGAAATCGTGGTGTGATGGTGTTACCCCGAACGGCTGGCCTTCAGCTTCTGACGATAATCGTGAAGCAGGGGTTCAGTATACCCGTTCGGTTGTTCACAGCCCTTGAAGACGAGGTCGCAGGCAGCGCGGAAGGCGATACTGCCGTCGTAGTCGTCGCTCATGCGGACGTACAGGGGGTCGCCTGCATTCTGCTCATCGACGACGGCTGCCATGCGCTCGAAGGTCTCGCGCACCTGCTTTGCGTCGGTAATGCCGTGCAGCAGCCAGTTCGCCATGTGCTGGCTCGAGATGCGCAGCGTCGCGCGGTCCTCCATGAGGCCCACGTTGTTGATGTCGGGCACCTTCGAACAGCCGACGCCCTGGTCGATCCACCGCACCACGTAGCCGAGAATACCCTGCGCGTTGTTGTCGAGCTCGTTCTGAATCGTGACTGCATCCAGCGTCGCCGGATCGCAGAGCGGCGGGGTCAGGATGTCGTCGAGGCTCGCCAGTGGCCTTGAGGCGAGTTCGCGCTGGCGCGCCGCGACGTCCACGAAGTGATAATGCATCACGTGCAGCGTCGCCGCGGTCGGCGACGGCACCCAGGCACAGCTGGCGCCCGCCTGCGGGTGCGCCTGCTTGGTGTCCATCATCTGCTTCATTTCGTCGGGTTTCGGCCACATACCCTTGCCGATCTGTGCCCGCCCGGGCAGCCCGCAGCGGATGCCGACGTCGACGTTCCAGTCTTCGTAGGCGTTGATCCAGGGCTCCTGCTTGATGGCCTCCTTGGGATGCATCGGACCGGCGCGCATGCTGGTGTGGATCTCGTCGCCGGTGCGATCGAGGAAGCCGGTGTTTATGAAGACCAGCCGGTCCTTCACGGCGCGGATGCATTCCTTGAGATTCACCGTCGTGCGCCGCTCCTCGTCCATCACCCCGACCTTGAGCGTGTTGCGCTCGAGGCCGTAGAGATCCTCGACGCGCGAGAACAGGGTGTCGGTGAATCGTGCCTCGTCGGGACCGTGCATCTTCGGCTTGACGATGTAGACGCTGCCGAAGCGGCTGTTCGGCCGGCTGTCCGTCACCCGGCGGTTGGCCAGTGCGCAGCCTGTCGTAACGACCGCATCCATGATGCCCTCGAACACCTCGTCGCCATTGCGGTCGAGGATGGTGCTGTTGGTCATCAGGTGCCCGACGTTGCGAACCAGCATCAGGCTGCGGCCCGACAGTACGATGGGCTTGCCGTCCGCGCCGGTGTACTCGCGGTCCGCGTTGAGGCGCCGGGTCATCGCCTCGCCGCCCTTGGAAAAAGTCGCCTCCAGCGTGCCCCGCATGAGGCCGAGCCAGTTGCGATAGACGTTGGCCTTGTCCTCCGCATCGACCGCCGCCACGGAGTCTTCGCAATCCTGGATCGTCGTGAGCGCGGACTCCAGCACGACGTCTGCCACGTTCGCCGTGGCTTCGCGCCCGATCGGGTGGTGCGGATTCACCAGGATTTCGATGTGCAGGCCGTGGCGCGCAAACAGGTAGGTCACGGCATCGCCGTCCCTCGCGTGGCCCCTGAAGGCTGACGGTTCGGCAAGCCCGACCGTCCTGCCGTCCACCGCCGCCATGAACTCGTCGCCGGCGATGCCGTAATTGGAAACGTCGGCGTGGCTTGCGCCGTCGAGCGGCAGGGCGCGGTCGAGGAAACCCTGCGCGTAGCGGATGACCGCGCAGCCGCGGCTCGGGTTGTAGGACCCTTCGCGCTGCTGGCCGTCCTCCTCACTGATGACGTCGGTGCCGTAGAGCGCGTCGTACAGGCTGCCCCAGCGCGCGTTCGCCGCGTTCAACGCGAACCGTGCGTTGCTGACCGGCACCACGAGCTGCGGGCCGGCGACATCGGCGATTTCCGCATCGACGTTCACCGTGCCGATGGAGAAATCGTCGCCGGGCTCCCGCAGGTAGCCGATGGACTTCAGGAAGGCGACGTACTCCGCATGGTCGTAGTCGCGGCCCGGATGGGCGAGATGCCACGCGTCGATTTCTTCCTGCAGCGCGTCGCGGGCTTGCAGGAGCTCGCGATTGACCGGCGTCAGCTCGTCGATCAACGCCTCGAAACCGGACCAGAAGCCGGCCGGCTGCAGGCCGATCGCCGGCAGGAGTTCGTTCTCGACAAAGTCGAAAAAGGCCGTATCGATCCGGAGACTACCGGCTTCGCGCCGGCCTTTTTCACGTTTCTTCATGACACCTGTCTGTTATGCGACGAACTGTTCTTCCTCGGTGCTGCCTTCCATCGCGGACGTCGATGACAACCCGTGCATGATCGTATTCTGCACCGCATCGAAATAGCCGGCGCCGACGAAGGACTGGTGCTTGGCCGCGCGGAAGCCGTGCTGCTCGTCCGCGAATTCGCGCTGCTGCAGCAGCGAATACGCGTACATGCCCTCGGCCTTGTAGGCACGGCTGAGCCGGAACATGCTCGAGTTCAGCACGTGCCAGCCCGCCAGCGTGATGAACTGGAACTTGTAGCCCATCTTGCCCAGTTCCTCGCGGAACACCTTCATGGTCTGGTCGTCGAGGTTCGCCTGCCAGTTGAACGACGGCGAGCAGTTGTAGGCCAGCAACTGGTCCGGGAACTCGGCGTGAATCGCATCGGCGAAGCGCCGCGCCTGGTCGAGGTCCGGCCGCGAGGTCTCGCACCAGATCATGTCGGCATAGGGCGAATACGCGAGGCCGCGCGCGATCGCCTGGTCGAGCCCGGCGTTGGTGCGGAAGAAACCTTCGGGTGTGCGTTCGCCGGTGATGAACCGCCGGTCGCGTTCATCGGCATCCGACGTAATGAGGTTCGCTGCATCGGCATCGGTGCGCGCGATCACGACGCTGGGCACGCCGTAGACGTCGGCCGCGAGGCGCGCCGCCAGCAGCTTGGCAATGGCCTCCTGCGTCGGCACGAGCACCTTGCCGCCCATGTGGCCGCACTTCTTCGCGGACGACAACTGGTCTTCGAAGTGCACGCCGGACGCACCCGCCCGGATCATGTGCTTCATGAGCTCGAAAGCATTCAGGTTGCCGCCGAAGCCCGCTTCGGCGTCGGCGATGATCGGCGCGAACCAGTCGATGCTGTCGTCGCCGTTGAGGGCGTGTATCTCGTCCGTGCGGATGAACGCATTGTTGATGCGCTCGACCATCTTCGGCACCGAGTCCACCGGGTACAGGCTCTGGTCGGGGTACATCTCGCCGGCGCTGTTGCCGTCACCGGCGACCTGCCAGCCGGAGCAATAGATCGCCCTGAGCCCGGCCTGCACTTCCTGGATCGCCTGGTTGCCCGTGAGTGCACCGAGCGCGCACAGCGGCTCGTCTTCATGAACGTACTTCCAGAGCTTCTCGCTGCCGAGCCGCGCCAGCGTGTAGTCGATCTGCACCGTGCCCCGGAGCTTGACGACGTCCGCTGCGCTGTAGTCCCGCCTGATGCCCTTCCAGCGCGGGCTCTCGGCCCATTCGGTCTCAAGCTGCCTGATCTGCTCTTCTCGATTCATGACGAACACCCCGTCCTGTATCCGGTTGCCAATGTGCGTGAAAGCCGCGTTCCGAGGCGCTATAGTACGCACGCGAATGTTGAAATTTCACAGCAAAAATTTCACAATGTCAATTTAACAGAGACCTTATGTCGTCCCCGCACAGCCTCCGGCGAAAATCGCACTTCCTGGGCACCAAGATGCGCATGCTGAGGAAGCGCAACAATCTTACGCTCGAAGACCTCTCCGTACGATGCGTGCAGATCGATCCCGAGGCCGGGCCCTCCGTTTCGTACCTGTCGATGATCGAAAACGGCAAGCGCGTGCCGTCCGAGCGGCTGCTGGGCATCATCGCCGAGATCTTCCAGAAAGACGTCCACTGGTTTCTCGACGAGTCACTG
>DATIUU010000129.1:0-2348 GCA_035466635.1 Woeseiaceae bacterium | reverse complement strand
GGCGGGGAGCGGAGGATAGTCGTTTTTGCCGCCGAACAACTTGTCTAACATTCCCATGGTTGCCTCCTTTATGGGGATTGAACACCGCGGGTGATTGCGCCCGGGCCGCATGATGCAGACAGGCGCCCACAGGTATAACCCTAGTTATTTGGCAGATTTTTTCAACCCGCGGGGCGCGCTATTGCTCGTCCGGCCCCGTTTTCGCAGCGGGACCCGTTGCGGGACGGTCGGCGTGCTGCAGCGGATAGGCGTCGGCGACGTAGGCCGGCCCCTTCATTATGTAGACAACGATGCAACCGATGGCGACGGTGAGAATGGCCGTCAGGAACGTAATGGCCGTGGCAATGGCGAAGATGTCCACGGTCTTGATGTGCTTGGCGACATCGACGCCCGCCTGCACCGGCAGCATGCGCACGAGAGCCGCGAGCGCCACGGGTATCAGCAGCCCCGCGAGCGTGATGTGCGGCAGCTTCTTCAGGATTTCCCACTCGAGACCGGGCGCTACGCGGCGTCCGTGCAGCCTGTTGAACAGCTTCATCACCTGGTTCCTGTTGGCCGGCCTCGAGTTTACATCAGCCCGATACTCACCCGGCAAGCACCACCGCGCGCCCCGGGTCGATCGTCGCGGGGCGCGTAACGTGGCCCGGCCGATGTGGCGGCGTCAGTCGTCGTCGTTGACGTCGACTCGGACCCGCGCAATCGGCTCGAGTTCACCCGATGCCGGATCGCGCTGCCCCAGGTAGACGAGGAAGGTCTCCCGCGGCTCCGGCAGCCCGTCGTTAACCAGCGGGACATGCAGCGTTTCCGCCTCTTCGCCCGCGGCGAACGCGATGACCGGCTGCTCCAGCGCGATGTAGTCGCTGTCCGCGATGGCGGTAGCGTCCGCCGTCCACCAGACCACGGTGCCGGTGGTGCCGAGCGGGCGCCGGAACGTGATTCGCGCGGCGCCGTCGCGTTCGGAGACGGTGACGAGCGACTGGATGAGCGTGCGGCCAGGCGCATCGCCTGCCGATTCGATATCCGCTTCGACGTCCGGCTCGTCGCCGGTGGCGGCTACTGGTGCTGCTGCGACCGCAGTGCCGTCGTTCATCGGTTCCGCAGCCGCTTGCGGCGGAGAGCCGTCTGCCGGGTCCGCAGCCGCCGGCGCGTCGTGCGCCAGCGTTTCCTGCCCGGCAACGACGACCGCGGGCACGGCACCGTCGACCGCGGGCACGGTCTCGCTCGAGGTGCCGAACCGTGACACGAGGTTTGCGATGTCGTCGCGCGGCTGGCCATAAAAATACCAGGCAGCGAGGGCAGCCAGGACCGCCAACAGCACCAGCGACCGGCTGCGGCTGGCGCGCTTGCGCCGGCTGCGTTCAATCTTGCGTCGTTGCCGATCCTCTGCAACGGGTCCGGTGACCACGGCTGCGGCCGGCCGGGCAGGCGGCGCGTCGTTTTGCACCGATTGCGGCTCGACGTTTTCGGCGCCCGGGCTGGTCCCCGGCCGCCGCAGGCGTTCCGTGCCGGTGATGCCGAGTCCGTCGAGGAATGCGCGGACTGTCGCCGGCCGCTTTTCGCGGTCGAAAGACAGCCCGAGCCGCAAGGCGTTCCACGGTTGTTCGGGCAGCGACTCGATGCGTACGGGCCGGATGCCTGCAGCGCTCGCTTCCGCCAGTGGATGGAAGTTGAACGGGTGCTTGCCGGCGAGCATCTCGTAGGTGAGGCACGCCAGTGCATAAACGTCGTCACCGGCGTCGGTGCGGCTGAACGGGTCACGGGACGCGACACCACGCAATATCGTCGATGCGGAATCCAGCGGCACGACGTCGAGGAGGCGCACGTCCAGGGTTTCGGTGACGAAGACGTTCCCGGCGCAGAGCTGGCCGTGGATCATCGACTTGGCGTGCAGGAACTGCAGTGCGTCGCCCACCGCCCGGATGACCGGCAGCGTCTCGTCGAGCGGCAGTGTCGTGACGTCGTCGAGCACGAAGCGCAGCGAGGCACCGTCGAGCAGTTCCATCACCAGGTAGCCGAATTTGCCGTCGTGGTCGCAGTCGAGGTAGGGCACGATGTTCGGGTGCGCCCCCGCGCGAAGCACCGTGTAGCCCAGCTTGAGTTTGCTGAACAGCCCGTTGTCCAGGGCGATGCGATCCGGCAGCAGCTGGATGGCAACCCGGCCGCCGACGCCGAGTTCCCGGTACCCTTCGTCGTGTGCTTCGTAGATGTCGCCGAGCCGGCCGCTGCCTATCCGGGCGCGCAGGCGATAGCGGCCCGCGACAAGGCGGGTGGCTGCCTTGACCACTGGTTGCTCATGGCCGAGTTCGAGTGAGGTCATCGCAAATCCGCAATCGTAGATGCATGCCCGG
>DATIUU010000128.1:0-5565 GCA_035466635.1 Woeseiaceae bacterium | reverse complement strand
GCCTTTTGCGTCACGAAACGCGTCTGCGGCATGGGGCCGTCGACGGCATCGACGAGCAGCAGCACGCTGTCGACCATCGACAGCACGCGCTCGACCTCGCCGCCGAAGTCGGCGTGTCCCGGCGTGTCGACGATGTTGATGTGGTAATCCTGCCAGCGGAGCGACGTGTTCTTCGCGAGGATGGTGATCCCCCGCTCCCGCTCCAGGTCGTTCGAGTCCATGATCCGGTCGGGCACGGCGGCGCGCGGCCCGAGCGTGCCGGACTGTTGCAGCAGTTTGTCGACCAGCGTGGTCTTGCCGTGATCGACATGGGCGATGATTGCGATGTTCCGCAACCGGGCGATATCTGACATGGGGTAATGGCCGAAGCAGCGAGGGCGCGGATTATAAGGTCGGGTGGCCCTATTTGATACAGGCGGGCGGCCGCAGTCGGGTTATTGGCTTGTCGTTACTTAGGTACTTTGGTAACATTCCGCCCCGCTCGCGCAGGAGAAGACCGTGAACCTGTCCGTTACCCATCGTGGCACGCTGCACGTCGCCGCGGCACCCGGGCATGCCTTCCAGCTGTTTACCGCCCCGGGCGAACGCCTCTGGATCGAGGACTGGGACCCGGCGATCCCGGGCGGCGGAGACGGGCGCGCAAAAGGCTCCGTCTGGGTCACGGAGGTCGCGGGCGACACGGCCTACTGGGTGGTCGTGGATTACGATCCCGGCACGCTGCACGCGCGCTATGCCCGCATCGCACCCGCCACCCATGCCGGCACGGTCGAGGTGTTCGCGCGCCCCGACGGGTCCGGCGGCAGCAGCGTCGAGGTGACCTACGAACTGACGGCGCTGACGGACGCAGGCCAGCGAAAACTCGCCGCCTTCGACGCCGATGCGTTCGCCCGGATGCTCAGCGAGTGGCAACGCATGATCCGGGACGCGAACCTCGAGTATCCCCTGCCGTTCGCCGCTGCCGGGTAGCGTTTTCCGGAACGCGCGGGTACTGTTACGCGCCGAATTCGCCAGCCGAGGTACCGATGCCGACAAGTGCCCGCCGCAAACTCGCGACGCTCTGCGCCGCATTCATGCTGCTCGCCGCCTGCTCGAAGCCCGCGCCCGAGCCCCACGTGCATTCGGAGCCGGCGTCGGGCGTCGACTACCACTCGTACGCCAATACCGAGGATTACCGCACGACGCATGTCGACCTCGACTTCACGGTCGACTTCGAACGCAGGGTGCTGGTGGCCGAGGCGCGGCTGCAGCTGGAGCGCCTGAACGACGCCAACAATCCGCTGGTCCTCGACACACGCGGGCTGCGGATCGATTCCGTGCGTGCCGGCCGCGGTGGCGACTACGCCGATGTGCCGTTCTCGATCGGTGCGTCCTCGGAGGATCTCGGCGCGCCGCTCAGCATCGAAATGCCGGCCGACGCGACCGCCGTCGCCATCCGCTACGAGACGTCGCCGGATGCCATCGCGCTGCAGTGGCTCGAGCCACAGCAGACGGCGGGCAAACGCCATCCCTTCCTGTACACGCAGGCGCAGTCGATCCATGCACGCAGCTTCATCCCGCTGCAGGACACGCCGGGGGTGCGCATTACCTACGACGCGACCGTGCGCACGCCGCCGGAACTCCGCGCCGTGATGAGCGCCGACAACGACCCGGCCGCGGAACTCGACGGCGAGTTCTCGTTCAGCATGCCGCAGGCGGTCCCGCCCTATCTCATCGCGCTTGCCGTCGGCGATCTCGAGTTCGTGGCAATGGGCCCACGGACCGGGGTGTACGCCGAAGACGAGATCCTGGAAGCCGCTGCAGCGGAGTTCTCCGACACCGAGGCGATGCTCGAAACCACCGAGCAGACCTTCGGCCCGTACCGCTGGGACCGCTACGACCTGTTGATACTGCCGCCCGCGTTCCCGATCGGCGGCATGGAGAACCCGCGCCTGAGCTTCATCACGCCGACGGTCATCGCGGGGGACAAGAGCCTCGTCGCCCTGATCGCGCACGAGCTCGCGCACTCCTGGTCCGGCAACCTCGTGACGAATGCCAGTTGGCGCGACCTGTGGCTCAACGAAGGCTTCACGACCTACCTGACCAACCGCATCATGCAGGCCGTGTACGGCGACGAGCGCTATTACATGGAGATGGCCCTCGGTTACGACGAGCTGAAGGACGAGGTGCCGGATCTCGAGGACCGGGACGAAGCGCTCGCCGTAGACCTGCGCGGCCGCGACCCGGACGACGTGTTCACGAGCATCGCCTACGAGAAGGGCTCGCTGTTCCTGTACGAGCTGGAACTCGCCGTCGGGCGCGAGGCCTTCGACCGCTTCCTGGTGAACTACTTCAACGAGCATGCGTTCCAGAGCGTCTCGACCGAGGTGTTCCTCGACTACCTCGAGCGCACGCTAGCCGCGGATCATCCCGAGTCGGTGAGCATGGAGCGCGTGCGGCAGTGGGTCTTCGAGCCGGGCATTCCGCAAGGAGCGCCGGTACCGCGCTCGGCGGCTTTCGCCGACATCGAGCCGGTGCGGCAAGCGTGGCTGGCCGGCCGCATCGCGGCCGAGGACATCGATACCGGCGAGTGGACCTACCACCACTGGAAGCGGTTGCTCGACGGCATGCCGCGGCAGCTGAGCCGCGACCAGCTCGAGGACCTCGACCGGGCGTTCGACCTCACCGCGGCGCCGAACAACGAGATCGCCTTCAGCTGGCTGCGGATCGCGATCCGGAACGGCTACGAGCCGGCGTTCGGCAGGCTCGAGCGGTTCCTGGCGAGCATCGGCCGCAGCAAGTTCATCGGCGTGTTGTACGAAGACATGATGGACGCCGGCATGGGCGAGACGGCACGGCGGATCTTCGCCGCGGCAGGGCCCACCTATCACCCGCTCGCCGCGAAAGAAATCCAGGCGACACTCGAGGGAGACTGAGCCTAGCGATGCTGGCTCGAAGTCATGGTCGGCGGGCCGATCGTACTCGACGCCAGTGAGGTGTTCGTCGACTACTGCAACGACCGCTGGTCGGTGCCCATCGATTCCCTGAGCCACGTCAGCCATGCGGCGGCCGGTCTCGACGAGCAAGGCGACGTGGTCTGGGTAGCGGAAGATCTCCGGCTCAAAGAGCAGCCCGCCGCGTCGATGCTGCAGCGGATCGAAGACTGGTTTTTCTCGCACCTGCCGCTCGAAGACGAGCTCTGACGCGAACCGAGACACCGGGTCCCATGCGCGCGGGGCCATCGTCTCGCACGTTTATTCGCGATTACGTCAAATAGCCGGAACGCCTGCAGGCTCTTTGTCGTTTCCCGGCAAAAGAGAAAAAATTCATCCCGCACAAGAATTTACATAACGCGGGAACCCGCAAGGGAAACGACCGGACGCATCGGGACATTCGCCGCTGCAAATCCATTCACAGGTAACGCCCGGGTATTGCCGGGAATCTCGCATAACAGGGAATCGTGACGATTTACAGGAGTAGGACAATGAATATAAGAAAGAGCACGACCGCACTTGGCACAGCCATAGCGATGTTGACCATCGGGACTTCCGCATCGGCCGAGCATTTTTGCCCGACGCAGTTCCAGATTGCGGAGGACCTCAAGAACCTGGCCGCTGAAATTCGCTGTGTCGACGACAATTCGGCCGAAAGCCCGGGCACCTGGGAAGGTCCCGCCGTGTGGGCCCGGGGCAAGAACGAGAGCTGCGCCGACCACGCAACGGCCGCGGATGCGCTCTACGTGCTGAGCGCGCCGCGAGGCAACGCCAGCAAGGATGTGAAGATTCGCGGTGCCGCGGCAGCCGTCGAGCAGGATGAATTCGAAGAGGCCGTCCGGGATCTCGAGGGCTTCACGCTCGACCTGCTGAACAACGACCTCAACCTCGAATTCGGCGAGAAGGACGGCAAGACCGCTGGCGAGTGGACTCAGGATTGGATCAATCGAGCCAAGGCAGCTCAGGCGTGTGTGATGGAGTACATCCTCTAAACCACGCGGGTACGAGATCGTACGATGAACAAGGGCGGCCACCAGGCCGCCCTTGTTTGATTTACTGACTCACGACTTCCGATTGCACCGTCAGGTCGAGTACGTAGACCGGCCCTTGCGGCATATCCGGGCCGGCCGGAGGATCGAAACGCTTGACGCGCAAGACGTTGCGGATGCCGGCCTGGTGCTGATAACCCTGGATGTCGGCGCCAAGGGCCCGCCACTCCGACGGAGTACCCACCGGAAGTCCCTGGTCGTCGAAGCTGAGCTCGCGCACATTGAGGCACAGGCCGTCACCGCGTGGCGAATCGTCACAGGCCACCCGTTGCGCATCCACCTCGAGGAACACGGTCGTCGCAGCCCCGAACCGAGCCTCCGGTGTGAGCTCACCCGTCAGCACCAGCACGTCGCCGGCCGACGCAAGCAGGACCAGTCTCGGCTGGGCGCCCGGGACCAGGATCGTTTCGAGGGGCTCCGTCAGCAATGCCGCGAGTGCCGCATCCGCTTCCATCAGCGGGACCTCGCAGGCCATCATCGTATTCATGCTGCCCGTGATCTCGACCATGCCATCGGCGCCGACCCGGGACGCAGCACGCAATCCATTGCAGCCGCCTTCCACGTGCAGACGTGATGCCGCGAAATTGAATGCGAACGGCCGTTCCACATCGGGGAACAGCACATCGAGGCGCTGGTTGGCCGCGTCGGCGGCATCGACCAGCGTCCAGCGATGATCCTCCATCACCTCGGCCAGGCCCTGGCGGGCGCCGCGCCAGTCCGGATTCGACAGCGCCAGGATGGCCTCCGACCTGCCCCACGCCGGCTGTGCCTGGCCGGGATCCAGCCGCAGCAGGCGCCCCTCGCCCACGGCGAAGCGCTGTTGCTGTTCGTCGCCCGCGAGCACGATGATGCTGCCGCCGGCCTCCCAGTCGAACCGGCCTTCCGCCGTGGACGGCTCGGCACCACGGAGCAGCGGCCGGGAGACGATTTCGAAGCGGCCGTCCTGCTCGAGGGTCAGTCGAGTGTGAGTGCCCGCACAATCCGCGCACGCCAGCAGGCCCTCGTAGGTCCCCGCCCAATCGAGCGAGTTTTGACTGGTGTGCATGTCGACGGGCGGAGCGGCAGCCGGTTCCGCAGGCGGCGCATCGGCTTTATTTTCAGCTTGGCAGGCCCCGAGGACCACTGCCACCAGGGCGAGATAAAGGTATCGCATTGCTATCGGACTCCAGGGATTGACGTACGGAAGACGGCTGCACTTCGGCACCCGGTCGTCGTGCCGCGCCGCCGCTACACGCTCGGCCTGCGCTGACGTTCCAACCCGGTGCTCGGCGCAGCAAGTGTACTGGGTCTTCGCGTCGAGCTGAAGCAGGTCCGTTGCAGCATCCCGGAACCCGGCAGGATGGCTTTGACCAGGCGCCCTGCCACACAAGGCGATGAAGAAGAAAAAGGGCGCCCTTATGGCGCCCTTTGTGGTTATCGACAGATAGCTTACAGACTATTCCGAGCACATGGTTTACACATTACGGCATTTGGGGAGCGCCCAGATGCCCTGGAAAGAGTGTAAACCGATGGATGAAAGACTGAAGTTCATAGGCCGGCTCCTGCAA
>DATIUU010000127.1:0-4595 GCA_035466635.1 Woeseiaceae bacterium | reverse complement strand
TCGAACGGGAACTTGTCGAGCGGGCCATGCAGCCGGGTCGTGCCGCTCGGGATGCTCCCCGACACCAGCGCGCTCTGGAACCAGTCGTAGAGCTTGCTGTGCATCAGCTTGCCGGGAATGAAGCGCTTGGCGGAGCCGATGTCGGTAATGCCCCATCGCGATACGAGGTCGATCTGCGGCGCTTCGCCCTCGTCCAGCGTGACCTGGATGTTGCTCTGGCTGTCGAGGTCGGCGTTGCTGATCGCGATGTTGTCGGACAGCACCGTGATGCGATCGCCGCTGCGGCGCCAGATGATGGTGCCGCTGGCGGTGTCTATCGGGATCAGTTCGGCCAGGTGACTGGCGAGGTCGACGACCATGTCGCGCGACCGGATCTCGAGGCGGCCGCCCGACCAGTCGGCCCGCAGCCGTCCCGTGAAGCCGCGCACGCCCGGCCGGTCGTCGTGTGCCGCGATCCCGGCATTCTCGAGGTCGGCCGTAATCGCGTAACGCGGCGTGTCGGTGTGAATGTCCGAGATCGTGGCCACCAGGTTGCGAACGATGCCGTCGGGCGCGAACCGGGTGAGCATGCCCGCCTGCTCGTCGGGGAACAGCGGTGCGAACAGCTGCAGGTCGCCGAGGTTCACGTAGTCACCGCGCGCATCCAGCATGACGATCGCCCCCTCGGCATCGATGCCGGTCTCCAGTTTCAGCGCCGTCTCGGGCCAGGTCCCCGCCGCGGTGCTGATCCGGAATTCGTCGGCTACCGCCAGCCAGCCGTCGGCGTCACGGTGGTATTCCACGCGACCGGTCATGGAGAACGGCTCACGCGCCGCGATCGCAAGCTCGTCCAGCGCAAACTCGACCGCCGCGCTCTCGACGCGCCCGCCGATCCAGGCGAACGACAGGTCGATATCGCCGTTGCCCGACGTCAGGGGCCAGTTGCGGTTTCGGTCCAGCGCGACGACGCCGGCGAGATCCAGATCGCTGGCGACGGCCGTGACGTCCCAGTCGCTGCCGTTACTGTTGCGGTCGAGCAGTTGTGTCGCGCCGATCCGCAACTGCCGGCCCAGCGATGCGGGGAGCACGACCGTGCCGTCGAGGGTGAGTCTCTGCTGCTCGCTGCGCACGCCCAGGCGGCTGACCGCAAACGTCTGCGGCTGCTCGTCCCCGGGCAGGATCAGCGCGAGCGCGAGGTCCTCGGCGAGCACCTCGATATCGCCGAGCTCGCCGCCCTCGCCGGGACGCGGCACGGGAAAATCCTCCACGGCGATGCCCTGGACCCACCATTCGCCGTTCGGCAGCTGGCGTATTTCGAGGTTGGTGCCGCGGATCACGACACGGTTCACAACCAGCGTCCTGTCGACGACGAGCCGCGTGAGCCCGACGCCGATACTGACCTGCTCCGCGGCGATCACGCGTGACATCGGCGCGCCGCGGCTCAGCTCGGCATCGTAGAACTCGAGTTGCGGTCCGCTCAGGCCCCAGCGGGCGTCCATGCCCGAGAATTCCACCTGCATGCCGATGGCTTCGCTGGCCCAAGCCTTGATCTCGTCCTGGTACTCGGGCAGCCGCGGCAGGAACAGCCGGAACAGGCCGACCGCGACCGCGAGCAGGATCACGACGCCCGCTGCCGCGTAGGCGAGATACTTGAACAGGCGTTGCAGAATGCTCGTCATCCGGGTCCGTACAATGGCTTTACATCAGCACGACGTCGAACTGGTCCTGCAGATAGAGCGACTCCGTCTGCAGGCGTATCGATTTGCCGGTCTGTTCGCTGAGCACCGCCAGGCTCTGTGCCTGCTCGTCCAGCAGCAACTCGATGACATCCTGGTGTGCGAGCACCAGGGCTTCGTCGAATTCGAACTGGCGCGCCTGGCGGATGATCTCGCGAAAGATCTCGAAACAGACCGTCTCCACGGTAAGGACGAAACCGCGCCCTTCGCAGCTTGGACAGTCTTCGCAGAGGATATGTTGCAGGCTCTCGCGGGTGCGCTTGCGGGTCATCTCCACGAGCCCGAGCGGCGACACGGGCGTGATCTGGTGGCGCGCATGATCGCCCTGCAGGGACTGCTCGAGCACCGCAAGCACGTTCTCGCGGTGCGACGCTTCTTCCATGTCGATGAAATCGATGATGATAATCCCGCCCAGGTTGCGCAGCCGCAGTTGCCGCGCGATCGCCATCGCCGCCTCGAGATTCGTCTTGTAGATCGTCTCCTCGAGGTTGCGGTGGCCGACGTACGCGCCGGTATTCACGTCGATGGTCGTCATCGCTTCCGTCTGGTCGAAGATCAGGTAGCCGCCCGATTTCAGGGGGATGCTCCTGTCCAGCGCCTTGCGGATCTCGTCCTCGATGCCGTGCAGGTCGAAGATCGGCCGGCGCCGCTTGTAGTGCTCGAGGCGCTTTTCGACGCCGGGCAGGAACGTCGCCGCAAATTCCTGCATTGCTTCGAAATCCGGCCGGGAATCCACGAGGATGGCTTCCACGTCACTGGTTACCAGGTCGCGCAGCACGCGCAGCGGCAACGACAGGTCCTCGTTCACGAGGTGTTGTAGCGAGGCGTTCCTGCAGCGTTCCTGGATGACGTCCCAGAGCCTGACCAGGTAGTCGAGGTCGGCCTCCAGCGCTTCCCGGTTCGCCCCTTCCGCCACCGTCCGCACGATCGCGCCGCACTCGAGGCCGTTTTCGGCGAGTAACTCGTCCACGAGCAGCCGCAGGCGCTCCCGCTCTTCGTCCTGGTCGATGCGCGCCGATATCCCGACGCTGGTGCTACGCGGCAACAGCACGAGGTGGCGCGACGGCAGCGTGATGAACGTCGTCAGCCTTGCGCCCTTGTTACCGAGCGGGTCCTTTACGACCTGCACGAGGAGCCTGTCGCCCTCCCTGACCAGCGAGCGTATGTCCGGCAGGTCGTCCGCGATCGTCTCGCCCGCGGTGCCGTTGCGGGCGATGTCCGAGGCATGCAGGAACGCCGTCCGTTCGAGGCCGATGTCCACGAAGGCTGCCTGCATGCCCGGCAGCACGCGCGACACCCTGCCGTTGTAGATGTTGCTGATGAGGCCGCGGCGCGCCGAGCGCTCGATGAATACCTCCTGCAGCACCCCGTTCTCGAGCAATGCCGCCCGTGTCTCCGAGGGAGTCACGTTGACCAGGATTTCCTCTTTCAGCGACTCGTCGCTCATAGCGCGTCCTTCAGGTCGGCCGGCACCTCGATACCCGCCCATTGCAGCAGATCCGCCGTCTCGCGAACCGGCAGGCCCACCACCCCGGTGTAGCTCCCGGCGATCGCTTCCACGAAGGCCCCGCCCCGCCCCTGTATCGCGTAGGCGCCGGCCTTCCCGGCGGGCTCCCCACTTTGCCAGTAGTCGCGAGCCTCGTCAGGATTTATCTCGCGAAAGGTCACATCGGTGACCGAAAGCGCGCTCCTGGTCGTCCCGGCCCAGCGCACCGCGACGCCCGTCATCACCTGGTGCTGCCGCCCGGACAGCCTGGCCAGCATGCGCAGCGCATCCGCCTCGTCCGCAGGCTTGCCGAACACCTCGCCATCGAGCACCACGGCCGTGTCGGCGCCGAGCACGGCCGTGCCGGGTTCTGCCGCCACGGCGCAGGCCTTGTCGACTGCAAGCCGCACGACCATGACGGCCGCGGGCTCCGCCGGCCGTTGCCGTTCGTCCACGCCGACGCCCGCGGCGGTGAATTCGAGCCCCATGCGCTCGAGGATCCGGCGGCGGCGCGGTGACGACGAGGCGAGAAGCAGCTGGGTAGTCGGCATGAGCGGCTCGGCCGGAACTCAGGAGCGATGGTAGGGATGGCCGGACAGCAGCGACCAGGCACGATACAGCTGCTCCGCGAACAGCACCCGTGCCAGCCCGTGCGGCAGCGTCAGGTTCGACAGCGACCAGGCGAACCCGGCCCGCGCTCGACACCCGTCCGATACGCCGTCCGGGCCGCCGATGACGAAGCATATGTCGCGGCCGTACGCCTGCCAGTCGGCGAGCTGCTCGGCCAGGTCGGCGCTCGTCGGCTGCCTGCCCCGCTCATCGAGCAACACGACCTGCTCGTTCGCGGCGATTCGCCCGAGGATCAGTTCGCCTTCGGATTCGATGGCACGTTGCGGGTCTTCGGACTTGTTACGCCGCGCGGTCGCGATGACGTCCAGCCGGAATTTCCAGTGCGGAGGGAAACGCCCGGCGTAGTTGCGGAACGCCTCGTCGACCCAGGCCGGCTGGCGTTCGCCGACCGCTAGCAGCCGGATATGCACGGCGGAATGTTCCCGTGTCCCTGGCTGGGTATGCCTTACCGTTCCGTCGCGGCAAGGTCTCCGGCCGGCCGCAGCGACCAGAGTTTTTCCAGGTTATAGAACTCACGCACTTTGGGCAGCATGACGTGCACCAGCGTGTCCTGCAGATCGAGCAGCACCCATTCGCCGCCACTCTCGCCTTCGACGCCGATCGGTTTGCAGCCTGCCTCGGCTGCCTTCTCGATCACGTTGTCGACCAGCGCCTGCACGTGGCGGGTCGAGGTTCCGCTGGCGACGATCATGTAGTCGGTGACGGTGGTCATGTCGCGGACGTCGAGCTCGACGATGTCCTTCGCTTTCACGTCCTCGAGTGCC
>DATIUU010000126.1:0-4943 GCA_035466635.1 Woeseiaceae bacterium | reverse complement strand
TGCGGCAGCACGCGTATCAGGAGCGATGCAGCCGGCGGCGCCTGCTGGCCGCCACCGGCGAATACCTGCGGCTCGACGGCATCGGCCGGCCGCGGCGGCGCCTGGTTCAGGTTCTTGATGACGTCGAGCTTCGCTTCCTGGATGTCGGTGCCGACATCGAAGGTCAGCGTGATGAAGCCCGCCCCGCGGCTGATGAAGGCATTGATGTCCGTGACGCCGGGGGTATTGCGCAGGACGCTTTCCTGCGGCTCGATGATGCTCGATTCCATTTCCTCGGGCGCGGCCGCCCGCCAGAAATTCTGTATCGAGACCTGCGGCTGCTCGATGGTGGGCAGTAACTGGATCGGCAGCCTGGCGACCGACATGAGACCGAACAGGGCGACGAGTGCAACCGCAACGGCGACCGAGGGCCACTGCCTGGTGCTCAGATCCGTCAAATTCATCCCGACCCCCCTTGTTATATGTCGGTCTGACTCGAGGCCCGGAGGCCAGTTCATCATCGAGGCGTCCGCCCTCATTACCGTTTGGAATAAGGAATCAGGCTTGCCGACAAGGTCTTAATGAGATGCCGCGCGGCGGGAAAAGGTCGCAGCAGAAGTGACAGGATCAGGGAGCGGCGGCGGTTCCCGGTTGCGAGGCCTGCGGTATGGGTTCGTTGAGCATCAGTGCGCGCACGAAGCGGGCGGGCGGGGAGCCGTAGGAGAGCGCCTGGTCGTGGTAACGGCGCAGCGTGAACTCGCTGCCCCAGGCTTTCTCGACGCTCGCGCGCAGGGCCTTGTGCTCCTGGTAGCCGACGAAGTAGGTCGACAGCTGCGCCGAGGAAAGCTGCGCGCGCACCCACTTGCCGGCCGCCTCGCGCTCTTCCTGGAAGCCGCCCTCGATCATGAGCCTCATCGCTTCGTCCTGCGTCATGCCGTCGACATGGATCGCCGAATCGATGATCGCGTTGGTAATCGCCCGCAGGTACCACTTGCGATTGATGAGGCGCATCAGCGGGTCGTGCTCGAGATAGCCTTCATCGATCATCACGCGCTCCGCGTAGACCGCCCACCCTTCGACGAACGGACCCGACCACAAGGCACTCCGCAACGTCGAGGGATGCCGGTTGCTGAGAGCCAGCTGCAGGTAATGACCCGGCACGGCCTCGTGTATCGTGAGGCTCTGGATCGAGTACAGGTTGTACTCGCGCAGGAACGACTCCACCTGTTGCTCGGTCCAGTCGGCGGGCAGCGGAGCCACCGCGTAAAACGCCTTCTGGTCCCTGTCGAGCGGCCCCGGCGGGCTGAGGTAGGCGAGCGCGATGCCGCGCTGGAACTCGGGCATCTCGATGATCTCGACCGGTTCCTCGGGCATCGTCACGAGGTTCTTCTCGACCACGAAATCGCTGGCCTGCTGCAGGAAGCGTTTCGCGGTCTCCACGATCTCGTCGCGCGGCGGCAGTTGCTGGTAGGCCAACTCGAGCGCGGCACGGACGATCGCCTGCTTGTAGGCCTCGTCGGGGTTGTCGGGGAAGGCCGTGTAGGGGTGCAGGCCCGCATAGACCTGCTTCGCGATCTCGTACATCTCGTTGCGTACGAGTTCGTATTCCTGCTCGGCAAGCTGCCTGATCTCCTTGCGCGTGAGCGAGGAATTCAGCGCGAACGCGAGCTTGCGGTCGTAGAGTTCGGCGCCGATGCGGAAGTCGCCGTTCGCCCGGGGCAACAACTCCTCTTCGAGCCAGGCCTGGTGCGCGGCGATCGCCTCGCGTGCCGTGGCGATGGCCGCCGCGAGCCGCTCCGCGGCCTGCGGCGACAACGTCTCCATGTGCGGGACGATCAGGGAATCGATGATCGAGACGAGGCCGCGGTTCTGCTGGATCGCGGTCTCCGCATGGATCCTGGGCACGCGCTCCGGCTGCAGCGACTCCCGCGCCTGCTCG
This sequence comes from Woeseiaceae bacterium, assembly GCA_035466635.1. Taxonomy (GTDB): domain Bacteria; phylum Pseudomonadota; class Gammaproteobacteria; order Steroidobacterales; family Woeseiaceae; genus UBA1847. The sequence goes on along the minus strand of DATIUU010000126.1, from coordinate 3,025 downwards.
AAAAAGCGCGGCAGCTGTTCGAGCCGCGATGCCGCGTTGTCGAGACGTTCTTCGAGCGGCGCGAAGTCGCGCGACAAGAGCCCGTAAATGGCATTGCCCGACAGGCGTACGTAGTAGAGCGGGTTCCAGGCCCACTGCTCGAACGTGTCCAGTTCGAACAACGTCGATTCGATTTCGTTGCCGAGTATGGCGGCGTCGACCTGGTTGGCACGCGACAACGCGCTCCGGTCGATGTCTGCCAGTGCTTCCCGGTAGCCGAGGAAAGTCTTGCGCAAGCGCTCGCGCGCGGCCGCGTCTACTTCGTCGAGGCGGTCGTCCGCCCGGTGATCGCCGAGCGCGGTTGCGGCGACGGGAGAACGGTCGGGAACGTCATCGAGGTAGCGAGCGGCCAGTTGCGAGAATGCTGCGTCGGCGCCCGGCGCAGCGAACGCGATCGTGTGAACAATCGCGAGCCCTGCAATAACCAGGATTTTTTTCACGACCACCCCGTGGTGCGGCTACCCGGATCAGCGCTGGCTTTCGCGCGCGATCAGTTCGTTGATGACGTCGGGAACCGCATCGTAACTGCCGGCTTCCTGCCCGCCCGTGCGGTATTTGCCGTTGACGACCACGGCGGGCACGCCCTGGATGTTGTAACGACGGCCGAGGTCCTTCGCCACGCGGAGTTTCTGGTCGACCTCGAAGGACTTCCAGGTGTTGTCGAAGGTCTCGGCGTCCACGCCGAAGCGTTCGAACAGGCGCCGGACCGAATCCTCGCTCGTCAGCCGGTTGCCGCGCGTCTGGATCTCCTGGAACACGGTGTCGTGGAAGGCCTCGCCGTCCGCGAGCGCGCCGTTACGGGCCAGGACTTCCATCGTGTAGAACACGCGCGCATGCAGTTCGTGCACGTTATTCCAGACGACCGGGATACGCACGAAGCGCGCGTTGGCCGGCATGTCCTCGGCCCAGGCATTGATGGTCGGCTCGAAGCTGTAGCAGTGCGGGCAGCCATACCAGAAGAACTCGGCCACCTCGATCTTGTCGGCGCCGCCCATGGTCGGCTGGCTCGGCACCATGCGGATGTAGTGCTGGCCTTCCTTGAATTTCCAGTTCTGTGCCGGCTTGTCCGTGGTGTCCGCACGGGCCAGCATGATGGGCTGCTCGTCGCCTTCCGGCTCGGCGGCGGACTCTTCGACGACGACCTGGGTCTCGGTCTCGTCAGCAGCCGCTGCCTCTTCCGTCGCGGCCTGCTCCTCGGCGGGAGCCTGCTCCGCGGGCGTCGCCTCGACGGCGGCTTCCGGTTCCTGTTCGCCGCTGCCGCAGGCAGCGAGTCCGGCCAGGATCGAGAGGGCCAGGGCCCAGCTAATCAACGCGTTCTTCATTGCTCTATACCGTCCTGATATCCGCTCTTATTTCAGTCCCTGAACATAGGATGCGAGCGCAACGATCTGTTCCTCGCTGAGCTTCCCTGCTATGTCACGCATCACGCGCGTCGTGCCGTCCGATACTCGTTCACCGGATGCGTAATCGCGCAGCTGCTTGGCCGTGTAAGCCGCATGCTGGCCTTTCAGGGCCGGGTATCCGGCGGCCGGGTTGCCGGTCCCTGTCGGGCCGTGGCAGGCGATGCACGCTGCGACCTGTTCTGTGACCTCGCCGCCGCGATAAAGTGCCTCGCCCTTGCCGACGAGGTCCGGGTCCGCAACCGACTGCGCCGGGGCGGGCAGGCTCTCGAAGTAGACCGCCAGGTCCGCCATGTCCTGCTCGGACAGCATCATCGCCTGGCTGGTCATGAGCGGGTTCTTGCGGCTGCCGTCCTTGAACGCCTGCAGCTGCGCGACGAAGTACGGGGCGGCCTGGCCGGCGATATTCGGCCAGAGCGGGTTCGCGCTGATGCCGGCGGGGCCGTGGCAGGCGGCGCAGGTCACCGATTTGCTCTTGCCGGCGTCTATGGAGCCGGCGACGAGGCTCTCGGCCTGGACCTGGAGGGCGGCCAGCGACATGCCGGCAATTGCACAAACGTAAGCGAGCGTATTTTTCATCGTATGTAACCGTTACTTCTTCACGGTGGCCGTTGCCACCGCTGTGATTCTCGACGAGTGTATAATCTGGTCCGCCTGGCCGGGCGACCATGAATTCTGCGGCCCCAAATTATACACAGAAACCAGTGGCCACACCCCCATGTCGCAATATCCGGATGCCCGATTCCTGAAGAGTGCCAATGCCCCCGGACAGTTCGTGCCGGACACCGGCACCGAGGTCGCCGTGGCGGGCCGCTCCAACGCCGGCAAGTCCAGCGCCATCAACGTCATCGTGAACCGCCGCCAGTTCGCCCGCACCAGCAAGACCCCGGGGCGGACCCAGCTCGTGAACTTTTTCGAGCTGCGCGACGGCCAGCGGCTCGTGGACCTGCCGGGCTACGGCTTTGCGCGGGTGTCCGACGCCATGCGCCGCCACTGGGGCGAGCTGCTGGCCGGGTATTTCGAATCGCGCAAGAGCCTCGCAGGCCTGATTCTCATCGTCGACATCCGCCGCCGGCTGACGGACTACGACCGGCAGATGATCGGCTTCGCGGAGTCGGTCGGGCTGCCGATCCACCTGTTGCTCACGAAAGCGGACAAGCTGAAAAAGGGGCAGGCCGCCGCGGCCGTGCTCGAAGTAATGAAGGAACTCGGCGAGCGCGCAACGGTGCAGCCATTCTCGGCGCTGAAACGCCAGGGGGAGCAGGAAGCGCGCGAGGTGCTGGAGCGGTTCCTCGCCGCGGGTAACCCGTAGGAGCGGTTCTCGAACCGCGATTGTTCGCGGGCCCAGGCCCGCTCCTACAGGGCTGATCGCATCGCCAGGCCGCAGGAGCAGTTCCCGAACCGCGACCCGGCCGCGGGCCGAAGCGCACTCCTGTAGGAGCGGTTCTCGAACCGCGACCGATGCCCGGCAGAGTCGCGGGCCGAGGCCCGCTCCTACGGTTGTTTCATGCCGCTGCTCGTCAGGCAGCAACCTCGATCTTGCGCGGCAGCGCCTTGGCCTGTTTCGGAATCAGGATCTCGAGCAC
>DATIUU010000125.1:0-2214 GCA_035466635.1 Woeseiaceae bacterium | reverse complement strand
CAGTACCGGCGGGCGCACGTCATCTACCTCAACGACCTTGCCCCGATCGGCGACAAGTATGCCCAGTACATGCTCGGCTTCATGAGTCTCAGCGGGTTCGGCGTGGAACAGGATCACGTCCTGGCCTCGGCGTGGTACCGGCTGGCAGCGGAGCGCGGCGAGCCCGAGGAATTCGTCGCGATTCGGGACGAATTACTGGCGCAACTGGATGCGGTGGACAGGCAGCGGTCGGACGCGATCTTCCTGCGCCTGCGCGGCAAGTACAGCGATATCGCCATCAGCATGCGCGAGGCGCGGGAGGCTTTCGGCGACCTGGCCCAGGTCACGACGGGCTCACGCCTCGGCAACAGCCCCGCGTCCGCGGTGACGATCGTGGAGCCGCGCGCCGGCAGCAGCATGTCGGGCGATGCGCACATTTACCGCACCCAGCGCCGCATGCAGGATCACCTGGACTACGTCACGGCGCGGCTCGGCATCGACCGGCTGGATGCCGAAACCGTGACCGCTTCGACGCTGTCGGATCTCGAAGTGCGAGTGCAGGAATACGTCAGCCAGCTGCAAGCGCCCTAGCGCGCCGCCAGCCCGGCGCTCAGGATCCGCGGGAATTCCTCCACGATCTTGGCCGCGACGGCGGGGTCGCCGTGGAACCACTTGGGAATCCAGTTCAGCGAACCCATGATCGCGTTGCCCGTCATCCTGACGTCGCACGGCGCGATGCTGCCGTCGGCGATGCCACGCTCGAGCAGCGCCTCGAACGCAGCGCTGTGCTTGCGCGACAGCTCGAGGACTTGTTTGCGGTGTTCCGGCTTGAGCGACGGGATCTCACTCATGATCGCGATCGGGCCCTCGGCGCCGACCATGTATTCGATGTGGTAGCGCAGGTAGCGCTGCACCGTGTCCAGCCCGTCGCGTCCTTCGCGAATCGCGCGCTGCATCGCCTCGCGGCCGACGTCCGCGGCGCGCAGGTAGCAGAGGTAGACGAGTTCCTGCTTGTTGCGCACGTAGTAATAAAGGGCCGCGTCCGTGAGTCCCAGCAGGTCGGCGACGTCCTTGAGCGACGTGCCGCTGTAGCCCTTCAGGTTGAAGCAGCGCGCTGCCGCCCGGAGCATGCGGTCGCGCTTGACGCGGAAGCGCTTGTCGACGGGATTCTCGGTCCCGAGGCTGCTGGATTCCATGAAGCGGGCACTTGAGTTCTGGCTGAATGTGCATTATTTTAATCGTCATTAAAATTATTGCAACAGCAAAAGCATCTGATTTAAAAAGCAATTTCGCGGTTCAGGCGAAGCGTATCGCTGTTTTTGCCCCGGAGGGACGGTACCCATGAGCACGGTTGCGAGCGATCTGCGTGGCGCATCACGCACGGTCAGAGAGGCCCCCTTGCGCTTCGTCACTGCGGCGTCGTTGTTCGACGGGCACGATGCCGCGATCAACATCATGCGCCGCCTGATCCAGGCGCAGGGCGCCGAGGTGATCCATCTCGGCCACAATCGCAGCGTCGAGGACATCGTGCGGGCGGCCGTCCAGGAAGATGCCGACGGCATCGCGATCAGCTCCTACCAGGGTGGCCACAACGAGTTCTTCCGCTACATGATCGACCGCCTGAACGAACTCGGCGCCGGTCACATACGGGTCTTCGGCGGCGGCGGTGGCACGATCACACCCGAGGAAATCCGCGAGCTGATGGCCTACGGCGTGGAGCGCATTTACCATCCGCACGACGGCATGGAGCTCGGCCTGGACGCGATGATTCGCGACCTCATCGAGCGTACGCTGGCCGCGCGGCGCGAGTCCGCGATGCCGGCGGAGGTGGATCGCGCGCACACGACCGGCATCGCTGCCACGATCTCGGCGATCGAGGAAGGCATCCTCGATGCGGGCGCCCTGTCGCGGCTGCGCAAGGAATGGCAGGTGCAGGCGGGCACGACCCCCGTCATCGGCATCACCGGTACCGGCGGCGCCGGCAAGAGCAGCGTCACCGACGAGATCCTCAATCGCTTCCTCGGCAGCAATCCCGGCATGCACATCGCGGTGCTGGCCGTGGACCCGACGCGGCGGCGCACCGGCGGCGCCTTGCTCGGTGAACGCATCCGCATGAATTCGCTGCGCTCGGAGCGGGTGTTCATGCGCTCCATCGCGACACGGCGGCAGCACCTTGCGACCAGCGAGATGCTGGGCGATCACATCCTGTTCCTGAAGTCCCTGGGATTCGACCTG
>DATIUU010000124.1:0-9991 GCA_035466635.1 Woeseiaceae bacterium | reverse complement strand
GGCGTGAAGGAGATCTCGGTGCTCGGCTCGGCGCCGGGATCCCAGTTCGCCAGCGCCAGGATGTCCTCCCGCGTGACGTCGCGGCCGTCTTCGTGACGCAGCAGGTTCTCGAGCAGGATCCTGAGCGAGTAGGGCAGTTTCGCGACGTGGCCGTCCTTGACGGCGTCGAGCCGGAAAATTTCGTAGTCTTTGCCGCCCACTGTCAGTGTCGAGCGCGCACCGAAGGTATCCTTCATGTGTGTGTCTCCGGAGTCTTGTCTTTCGTGCGGGGCCCGCGCCCCGTGGGGTCGCGAATTATAGCGAATGCTGCATAGCAGCGCTCAGGAAATTGCCGCCTCGGCCGTATTCTCCGCGCGCCCGCGGCGCTTTTCCACGGCCTCGATGACGGCGCCGCCGAGACACCGATCATCTTGATAGAAAACGATAAATTGACCGGGGGCGGCGGCGCGCTGCGGCTCGTCGAACGCCACCATTAGACGATCGTCGAGTGCGCGCCGCACCGTGCAGTCCTGGTCGCGCTGCCGGTAGCGGATCTTGGCCCGGCAGCGGAGCCCGGCGTCCGGGGTTAGCGGCTCGCGGCCGATCCAGGACGGCGCGCCCGCGAGCAGCGCGTCGCAGAGGAGCAGCGGCGTGTCGCCCTGGTCGACGATGAGCGCGTTCTGCGCGGTGTCCTTGTCCACCACGTACCACGGCGCGTCGCCCGCGCCGCGGCGGCCGCCGATGCCGAGGCCCTGCCGCTGCCCGAGGGTGTAGTACATCAGGCCGTGGTGGCGGCCGACCTCGGTGCCGTCCGGCGCCAGGATCGGGCCCGGCTGTGCCGGGAGGAAGCCCTGCAGGAATTCGCGGAACGGCCGCTCGCCGATGAAGCAGATGCCGGTGCTGTCCTTCTTGTCGTGCACCGCCAGGCCCTGCGCCCTGGCGATCCGGCGCACCTCGGCCTTGTCGAGTTCGCCCAGCGGGAAAACGGTGTCGGCGAGCGCCTCGGCGCTCACCGCGTGCAGGAAATAGCTCTGGTCCTTGCTGCCGTCCTTCGCCTTCAACAGCGCAGCCGTGCCGTCCACGCTCGCGACGCGGGCGTAATGGCCGGTGGCGAGCAGCTCGCCGCCGAGGCGCCTGGCATGGTCGCGGAACACGCCGAACTTGATTTCACGGTTGCAGAGCACGTCCGGGTTGGGCGTGCGGCCGCTGCGGTACTCGTCCAGGAAGTACTCGAACACCCGCTCGCGGTACTGTTTCGCGAAGTTGACGTGGTGCAGGGGAATGCCGAGCCGGTCGCAGACGCGGCGCGCGTCCTGCAGGTCCACGGCGGCCGAGCAGTAGCCGTCATCGTCTTCCCAGTTGGTCATATGCAGGGCTTCGACGTCGGCGCCCGCTTCCCTGAGCAGGAACGCGGCCACGGCCGAATCGACCCCGCCCGAAAGGCCGAGGATGACTTTGCGTCCGGCGATGTTGGTCAGGTCGTGCGCCATAGGCCGCGCATTCTACCATCGCCCCTGCAGGAGCGGGCCTGGGCCCGCGATCGGTCTGTCAGACCAGGTCCGCGCTGGCCAGCACCGCGTGCACGTTGTGCTGCAGCGGCAGCATGCCGGAGAACAGGGAATCCGACTGGCGGCGTCCCGCTTCGTAGTCCTGGATGCAGCGCTGCACGACCGGCGACCGCAGGCTGCGGCGCCGGTACTCGATATCCGCGCGACTCAGCCAGCGCCTCGCGACGATGACGTCATCGAGCGGTCGCGCACGGTCTTCCTTGACGAGGGTCGCCACGTAGACGATCCGCAGGAACTGCTGGCGGGTCTGGGGGTGAATCCAGAGGTAGACACCGATGAGTTCGCCGCAGGTGACGTCGCAACCGGTTTCCTCGCGGACCTCGCGTACGACGGCTTGCTCGGGCGATTCGCCGGCTTCGAGGTGCCCGCCGGGCTGGTTCAGCACGACGGCGCCCGCAGCGATTTCCTCCACCATCAGGTAGAGGCCGTCACGCTGGACGACGGCAGATACGGTCAGATCCGTTGGTTGCATCCCCGGCTTCTTTAGTCTTGCTCTAGATGCCCAGCTGCCTGAATTCCAGTTCCACTTCGCTCGCCAGCCAGATCTCGTCGAACATCTTGCCGTAGAGCCTGGCGACGGCCGGCTCGTAAGTGTCGGCGATGCCCTCCCAGCGGCTCGCCTGCAAGCGGTACACGAGCGCCGTTTCGTCCGCGATGCAGAACGACTCGGCATGCGTGCGCAGGTCCTCGCGCACGTGGCGGAATTCGATATAGGTGTTGAGGCGGCGCCCCAGGTGAACGAAGTTGTTGCCGTTCTTGATCGCGCGCGCGGGGTCGGCGATCAGCACGCGGATCCTCGCGTAGGCCTGCGACAGCACCAGCCGCTTGATGACCTCCAGGAATTCGGGGTCGTCGTAGATGCCCGGTTCCAGGTCGTGCGTGAAAATGGACACTCGCCGCGTTGCCGCGCGGGCCACGTCGATGACGGCCTGGCGCGTCTCCTCGCGCGTGGAGATGACCCAGCGTCTGCCTTTTTCCCGTACTTCTTCCATCGCTTGAGGCTGCCGTACTCGTGTCGTGGCTGCGATACCGAAATCCGGTCGCAGGATACTGATCTTACCGATCGTACAACGGGCACCGTGCCAACTGCGTCACGTTTTGCACGCCTCGCGGCCGGTTGCGAACCGTTCGCAATCCCCACCGGGCATGGGTTTCAGGCAGACCGGCGACATTTTCCCACCGTTTCGGGGAGTTCACATATCACGTTGAACGGCCACGGGTGGGAATCCGGGCGCAATTGCGCCGGCCGGCTCAGCAATCGCGCGCCAGTTCCGCGGCAAGTCCCAGGTAGGACTCCGGCGTCAGCGCCAGCAGGCGGGCCTTTTCCGGCGCGGGGATATCGAGCGTGCCGATGAAATCCCGGATCAACTCCTCGGTGACGGCCCGGCCGCGCGTCAGTGCCTTGAGCTTCTCGTAGGGTTCGGGAATACCGTGGCGCCGCATGACGGTCTGCACGGCCTCGGCAAGCAGTTCCCAGGCGTCCGCGATGTCCGCCCGGATCGCGTCGGGGTTGACCTGCAGCTTGTCGATGCCTTTCAGCGCAGAGCGCATCGCGATCACCACGTAACCGAGCGCGACGCCGAAGTTGCGCTGCACCGTCGAGTCGGTCAGGTCGCGCTGCCAGCGCGACACGGGCAGTTTGTCCGCGAAATGCCCGAGCAGCGCGTTCGCCATGCCGAGGTTGCCCTCCGCATTCTCGAAATCGATCGGGTTGACCTTGTGCGGCATCGTCGACGAACCGACTTCGTCCCGCGCGACGCGCTGCTTGAAGTAACCGAGCGAGATATAGCTCCAGACATCCCGGCACACGTCGATGAGAATCGTGTCGTAGCGCGCGACGGCGTGCGCGTATTCCGCGGTCCAGTCGTGCGGCTCGATCTGCGTCGTGTGCGTGTTCGGTTCCAGTCCCAGCGACTCGATGAAGCGCGTGCTGCTGGCGCGCCAGTCCGCGTCCGGGTAGGCGATCACCTGTGCGTTGAAGTTGCCGACCGCGCCGTTGAACTTGGCGCGAATCCCGACGTTGCCGAATTGCCGCTGCGCCGTCTCCAGCCGCTTCACGAAATTGGCGATTTCCTTGCCCAGCGTCGTGGGGCTCGCCGGCTGCCCGTGGGTCCGGGACAGCATGGCAAGGTCGGCATGCTGGCGCGCCATGGACTGCAGTTTCGCTTTCAATTCGCGCATCAGCGGGACGAGCACCTGGCTGCGCGCGGTCCGCAGCATCAACGCGTAGGCGACGTTGTTGATGTCTTCCGACGTACAGCCGAAATGCAGGAAATCCCTGAGTGCCGCGGTGTCGGCGCCGTCGCCGAGCTTCTCGCGGATGAAATACTCGACGGCCTTGACGTCGTGGTTCGTCGTTGCCTCGATCTTCTTGACGCGCTCGGCATCGTCGAGCGAGAAATCGTCCACGATGCTGTTGAGCAGGTCTTTCAGCACCGGGCCCGGCGTGCCGACCTCGGTGATGGCCTTTTCGTCCGCCAGCGCCTGCAGCCAGCGGATTTCGACGAGCACACGGAAGCGGATCAGGCCGTATTCCGAGAAGATGTCGCGCAGCTCGCCGACCTTGTCCGCGTAGCGGCCGTCGGCTGGCGACAGGGCCTTGAGTGTCGAGACTTTCATGAGACCGAAACCAGTGTAGACTTGCGCGCGCAAAGCGCGAATCATACACGATTGTTACCTTAGCCCAGACCCGAATTTCCATGAACCACGCCGGGATATCAAGACGATGAACGAGAAAAAATACCGCATAGAACACGACAGCATGGGCGAGCTCCAGGTGCCCGAGGACGCGTTGTGGGGCGCACAGACACAACGCGCAGTGGACAATTTCCCGATCAGCGGCCTGACCATGCCGCGGCAGTTCATCGCGGCGCTCGGCCTGGTCAAGTGGGCGGCCGCCGGCGCCAATGCGGAGCTCGGCCTGATGAAGAGCGATGTCGCGGTGGCGGTGCAGAAGGCTGCACTGGAGGTCGCCGAGGGCCAGTATGACGCGCACTTCCCGATCGACGTGTTCCAGACCGGTTCCGGCACGAGCTCCAATATGAACGCGAACGAGGTCATCGCGCATCTCGCAACCGCGAAGCTCGGTTCCGCCGTGCATCCCAACGATCACGTCAACATGAGCCAGTCGAGCAACGACGTGATCCCGACCTGCGTCCACGTGAGCGCCGCGATCGCCATTCAGCAACAGTTGCTGCCGGCACTCGAACACCTCGGCGGCGTGCTCGAGACCAGGGCGGAGGAGTTGCGCGACGTCGTCAAGACCGGCCGCACTCACCTGATGGACGCCATGCCCGTGACGCTCGGCCAGGAACTGGACGGCTGGCGGTCGCAGATCGAGCATGGCGGCGAACGCATCCGCGGCTCGCTGAAGCGCCTCGTGGGCCTCGCGCAGGGCGGTACCGCGGTCGGCACGGGTATCAACGCGCACCCGAAATTCGGCGAAAAAGTGGCCGTGCTGCTGTCCGAGCACACGGGCGTGAAGTTCGCCCCGGCAGCGTCGAAGTTCGAGGCGCTGAGCAGCCAGGATGCGGCGGTCGAGATGTCCGGCCAGCTGCGGGTGCTCGCGGTCAGCCTGACCAAGATCGCCAACGACCTGCGCTGGATGAACTCCGGGCCGCTGGCCGGCATCGGCGAGATCGAACTGCCGGCGCTGCAGCCGGGCTCCAGCATCATGCCCGGCAAGGTCAACCCGGTCATCCCGGAAGCGGTCGCCATGGTGTGCGCGCAGGTCATCGGCAACGACGCAACGATCGCCATCGGGGGGCAGTCGGGTAATTTCCAGCTCAACGTGATGCTGCCCGTCGTTGCCTACAACCTGCTGCAGAGCATCGAGCTGCTCGCCAACGCATCGACCTGCCTTGCCGACAAGGCAATCGGGGGCTTCACGGTCAACGAGGCCAATATCAACCGTGCGCTGGGGCGGAATCCCATCCTCGTGACGGCGCTGAACCCGGTCATCGGCTACGAACTGGGTGCGGCCGTCGCCAAGAAAGCCTACGCCGAAGGGCGGGCCGTGAAAGAGGTTGCAAAAGAAATGACGGACCTGACCGACGAGGAACTCGATCGCCTGCTGGACCCGGCCGCGCTCACCAAGGGCGGCATCCAGCACTAGCGCCGGTTTTGCCCAGTCCCGACGCACTCACCGCGGCACTGCTCCAGGAGCGGCTGGCCGGGACCCGTGCGCCGCAGGACCCGTTCGACGTCGTGATGCCGCCGGGCACCGAGCGCTGGCCGGAACTCGTGCGCGAGCGCGTTGCGCGCACCCTGCGGCCCGCGGGCGTGCTGGTCCCCGTGATCGAACGGCTCGACGGCCTGTCCGTTCTGCTGACGCAGCGTTCCGCCGAACTCAAGCATCACGCGGGGCAGGTCAGTTTCCCAGGGGGGCGCATGGAAGCGCACGATGCGGACGTGGTGCAGGCCGCGTTGCGGGAGACCCACGAGGAGGTCGGTATCCCGCCGCAGGCCATCGCCGTCGTCGGCTACCTGCCGCCGATGCCCACGGTCACGGGCTATGCCGTCACCGCCGTGGTCGGCCTGCTCAGCGACGATATCTCGCTGCAGATCGATCGTACCGAGGTCGAATACGCCTTCGAGGTGCCGCTCGCGTTCCTGCTCGATGCGCGTAACGAGCGCGCGCTGGAGCGCGAGTACCGCGGCCGGCGGATACCCACGGTGGAGTTCCACTACGGCGGCGAGCGCATCTGGGGGGCGACCGCCCACATCCTCGTTGAGCTTAGGAAAATCTTAATAAAATAATAAGTTATGACTGATATAAAGAAATTACTTGAGATAATGGACAGCCTCCGCGATCCCGACACGGGCTGTCCGTGGGACCTCGAGCAGGATTTCGCGACGATCGCGCCGCACACCCTCGAAGAGGCATACGAAGTGGCCGACGCGATCGAGCGGCAGGACATGCCGGGCCTCTGCGACGAGCTGGGCGACCTGTTGTTCCAGGTGGTCTTCCATGCGCGCATGGGCAAGGAGGCCGGTGCGTTCGAGTTCGGCGACGTCGTTGCCGGCATCTGCGACAAGCTGCTGCGCCGGCATCCCCACGTGTTCGGCTCGGCGGCCGAGCGGGCCGCGGGCCTCGCGGCGGGCAGCTGGGAACGCATCAAGGCGGAAGAGCGCGGCGGCAGCGAGGAGCGTGTGCTCGCGGGCGTCGCCAGGGCGCTGCCGGCGCTCAAACGGGCACAGAAGCTCGGCAAGCGGGCGGCCACCGTCGGTTTCGACTGGCCCGACACCGACGGCGTGCGCGCGAAGATCGCGGAGGAGCTCGAGGAACTCGGAGAGGCCGTGGGGACACGGGACCCGGCGCGGGTCGAGGAGGAGTTCGGCGACCTGCTGTTCGCGGTCGTCAACCTCGCGCGGCACCTCGACGTCGACGCCGAGAAGGCCCTGGCGGCCGCCAACGGCAAGTTCGAAAGGCGCTTCGGCGAGATGGAGCGCGCGATCCGGGATTCGGGCGGCCGGTTTCGCGATTTCAATCTCGAGTCGCTGGAGCGGGAGTGGCGCGCCGCCAAGCAGCGGCTCACCTGAACGGCCCGCCCCGGGCATTCATAACGCATTCAGTTTTCAGCGTTTTTTTGCCGATTTCCGTTCAGGCTTCGTTCATTGCGGTGGCCGTAACCTTGTCCCCAGGCTGGCAACGGGGCCGGTCGCAAGCGAAAGGGTCAGGAACCATGAATACCAAGGCAATGAACGTACGGCGAGTAATGACAGGTCTGGCTGCAGTGTCGCTGCTCTCGGCGCTTTCCGCGCAGGCGGCGGCTGCCCAGTACGATTACGCCCGCGTGATCAGCTCCGAGCCGATCGTCCGCTATGTCACCGTGACGACGCCGGTGCGGGAATGCTGGCAGGAAACCGAGTACTACACCGTCGAGCGGCCCGCGCCGGGCACCGGCGTGCGCACCCTCGTGGGCGCCGTCGTGGGCGGCGTGATCGGTCACCAGTTCGGCAGCGGTCGCGGCAACGATGCCGCCACCGTCGCCGGGAGCATCATCGGCGCCGCGATCGGCAACGACAGCGCGAAGCGCCGTTACGGTGCCAGCCACGCCGCCACCGAGTACGCACGGCCCGTCGAGCGCTGTGAAACCCGCATGACCTCGCGCGAGGAGCAGCGCATCGACGGTTACCGGGTCGTGTACAGGTACCACGGCCAGAAGTACGAGACGCGCATGCCGTACGACCCGGGCCGCGAAATCCGCGTGCGGGTCGATATCCGCCCGGCCGGCTGAGTCCGGGCGGCCAGCAGATCACTGTGATGCACTTCGTTGCAATCGGCTCGCCGGCAGAGGACACTGTCGGCGAGCCGCTTGCGGGCACTGATTCGCGCCAGATACCGGAAAGCCAGTGACAAGACTATTCATCACCGCCGTCGTCGCCGCGCTGCTCCTCGTGCCGGCGGCTGCGAGCGCCTTCGATCTCGAAGCGTCGCTGCGGCAGCTGCACCCCCAGTACGACGCCTCCGAACGGCCTGACCTGCAGGTCGCGAAGGACGGCATGGACCTCGACCAGGCGATCGAGAAAGTTCGCCGGCGTGGGGACGTCGACCGTATCCTGAGTGCCGAGACGCAGCGCGAGGGCGACCGCGAGGTGCATTACATCCGCTACCTGACCAGGGACGGCAAGGTGAAGACCGAGAAGATCCGCGGCCGGTCGCTGCGTTAACGAGGAACATGCCGATGCGTTTGCTGGTCATCGAAGACGACGCCACCGTGCGCGAATCCCTGGCGGCACAGCTTGCCGAGGCAGGCTACGCGGTCGAGCAGGCCGCGGACGGCCGCGAGGGCCTGTATTTCGCGATGGAATACCCGGTGGACCTCGCGATCATCGATCTCGGCTTGCCCGAGGTGTCGGGGCTCGACATCATTCGCGAGGCACGCGACAAGGGCAAGACCTACCCGATACTGATCCTCACCGCGCGCGACCGCTGGCAGGACAAGGTCGACGGGCTCAGTGCGGGCGCCGACGACTACGTCGTCAAGCCGTTTCACTTCGAGGAAGTCAGCGCCCGGGTGCATGCGCTGTTGCGACGCAGCGGCGGCTGGGCGTCTTCCGTCATGACGGCCGGGCCGGTCGTGCTGGACATGTCGCGGCAGGAAGTCAGGGTCGACGACGCGCCCATCGAACTCACCAGCTTCGAATACAAGATCATCGAATACCTGATGCTGAGAGCGGGCCAGGTCATCTCCAAGACGGAGCTCACCGAGCGCCTGTACGAGCAGGACTTCGAGCGCGACAGCAACGTCATCGAGGTTTTCATCGGCCGGTTGCGCAAGAAGCTCGACCCGGACAACGCGCTGAAGCCGATCGAGACCCTGCGCGGCCGCGGCTACCGGTTCGCGCTGGAACGCAACCAGTCCGGGTAATCGCAGTCAGTCCGCGGCGGTCATGTCATCGTTAAGCGCACGCCTGCTGGTATCGGTCAGCGTGCTGCTGCTGCTGTTCTTCGGCGCCACCGTCGTCGTCCTCGACACGGCGTTTCGCACCGCCGGCGAACAGGCGCGGCGCGACATCCTCGACGGCCACCTCATGCAGCTCCTGGCGGCGGCCAACCCCAATGACGAAGGCGCGCTGAGTTTCCCGCCGGACCTGCACGAGGAACGCTTCAACACGATCGGCTCGGGCCTCTACGGCGAGCTGCGCGACGACCGCGGCGAGCTGGCGTGGCGATCGCGCTCCGCGCTGGGTCTCGAGATTCCGCAGGGCGGCTTCCCGCAGCTCGGCGCCCGCGTGTTCGAGCGCGAGTCGCTCGACGACGGCACGCCGCTCCTGACGCTGAGCCGGGCCGTGCAGTGGGAATTCCCGGACGGCGAACTCAAGCCCTACGTCTTCAAGGTGGCCGAGAGCCTCGATTCGTTCAACGCGCAGGTCGCCGGGTTCCGGCGCCAGCTCATCGGCTGGTTCGGCGCGATCGCGCTGATCATGCTGCTGTCCATTTCCGTGCTGATGCGCGGCCTGCTGCGGCCACTGCGGCAGATCGAGACCGAGATCGGCGAAATCGAGGAGGGCAAGCGCGCCTCGTTGTCGGAGAAGTTCCCGACCGAGCTCACCGGCGTCGCGCGCAACATGAACCTCCTGATCGACAACGAGCGCGCGCGCTCGGACCGCTACCGGCATACGCTCGGCAACCTCGCGCACAGCCTGAAAACGCCGCTGGCGGCGATGCGGGCGCTGACGGCGGACAGCGGTGCGTCACCCGCGCTGCGCGGGCGCTTCGACGAGCAGATCGAGCGCATGGACGAGATCGTGCGCTACCAGCTCAGGAAACCGGCGGCGTCGGCAGCCGACAACCTGGTGCTGGGCCCCGTGCCGGTGGCTCAGGAAGTGGAACGCCTGGTCAGCGGCCTGCGCAAGGTCTACCACGACAAGCGCCCGGCGATCGATACCGACGTCGCGCCGGACATCCGTTTCCGCGGCGACACGGGCGACTTCCTGGA
>DATIUU010000123.1:0-2614 GCA_035466635.1 Woeseiaceae bacterium | reverse complement strand
CGACAGGTTGTTGGTCAGCGTGCCGGGCAGCGACTCGACCCCGCGGGCATGAGAGATCTCGATCGCCTTCTCGAGATACGCCGCCGCCAGCCCGGTGTCGCCGGTCGCCCTGGCGATCAACGCGAGGTTGACGTGCGCCGTCACCAGGCGTTCGAAATCGCCGAACGTCTCGGCAAGACGCCTTACCTCTTCGAACAGGCGGCGCGCGGAATCGAATTCGTCGCGGCTGTAATGCAGCACGCCGAGCGAATTCATCGCCGCCGCCTGCTCGGCTATCGCCCCGTCGGCCTCGGCCTCGGCAATCAACTCTTCGAGCAGCGGCACCGCCACGTCCCACTTCCTGAGGTTGCGCGCGCACAGTGCGTACTCGTAGCGCGGCCAGAACAGTTCGGGGTCCTGCTCGATGACGACCTGGAACAGCCGCTTCGCTTCCTCCAGGCGGCCGGCGAACTCGAGACTCAATGCGCGCGCATACGCCTCGTTGATGAAGGGATCGTCGGAAACGGCGCGCCGCCGCGCGTCCGTATAACGACTGCCCGCAAGCAGCCGCGCCACGGATTCGGCCACGGCCGGCACCATGCCCGCCGGTTCGTTCGCCACCGCCGTGCGGCTCTCGGCGGAACCGTCGAGGCCGCGAACGGTGAACTCCAGCCGGTAAATACCGTCCTCGAAGCCCAGCTTCGACTCGAGCAGGTGGGTTGCTCGCTCGGTCTGCTGCAGGGTCGCAGCCAGTTCGCCACCGGCCTCGACCAGCGCCAGCACCGGCCGCTCGGCCACCACGTCGATACCGTGGTTCTGCAGTAGCCGGTTGACGAGACTCATGAGGCCCGTCGCAACCCATTCGAGCTCCGGCTTGCCTGTGTCGTTGACCACGGGAAGCACGGCAACGCGCATCGACGCACCATCGGCCTCACGGCTCGCCCCCCACCAGGCCAGGACGGCGACGACGAGCATCGCAACGGCGGCCAGCGGAAGCCAGTTTCGCTTGCGCGCGACTGCCGGCACCTCGGCTGGTTCCGCCGCAACGGCGGGTTCGGCCGGTGCGACAACGGCGGCTGGCTCCTCGCCCTCGTCTAGCGCCGCGACGAATCGGTAACCGTGGCCGTGCACGGTACGAATGACCGCCTGCCGCCCGGAGTCGTCGCCGACGGCGCGGCGGGCCTTCATCACCGAACGCGTGAGCGACGTTTCCGTTACGATGCTGCGCGGCCACAGCGCATCCTGGAGCTCTTCCTTGTCGACGGCGCGATCCCGGTGCTCGACCAGGTAGCGCAGCAGCTCGAACGCTTTCGGCTGGATCGGCACCACCTCGCCGCGCCGGCGCAGCTCCCGGCGCGCGCAGTCCAGTTCGAACGCGCCGAATCGGTAAACAGGCAGATTGTGCGGGTCGCTGGCCGTCACGGGGCTCCGGATCAGCGCGTCGAGCGCCGTGCCGGCGCGCTTTCGAGCCGATTCTACCCTGCTTCCCGCGGCCCTCAAAACAGGGCGCCCGTGGCAAGGAGACTTATAACAACCGGAAATTACAGCGATTATTCGATGGTCACAGAATGGTCAGCGAGCGGTCAGGCGCTGGTCAGGACCGTTTCCCTGCATCCCGGCAGAGTGCGCCGCAGGCCGGTAGGGCCGACCGTTCAAACCACTCGGAGAGAAACCATGAAACGCTTTGCAATCCTGACTTACGGCGTCGTCTGCTACGCCGTGTTCTTCGCCACCTTCCTGTACGCCATCGGCTTCATCGGCAACTTCATCGTGCCGACGTCGATCGACTCTGCGCCGCAGGTACCGTTCATCGAGGCGCTCATCATCAACACGGTGTTGCTCGGCCTGTTCGCGGTCCAGCACAGCGTGATGGCGCGGCCGACCTTCAAGAAGTACTGGACGAGGATCGTGTCGCCGGCGATCGAGCGCAGCACCTACGTGCTCGCCTCGAGCCTGTGCCTGATCCTGCTGTTCTGGCTGTGGCAGCCGATGGGCGGCATCGTATGGGACGTGGCCGGCACCGCACTCGGCAGCGCGCTTTCGGCGCTGTACTTCCTCGGCTGGGCCGTCGTGCTGTACACGACCTTCCTGATCGACCACTTCGACCTGTTCGGACTGCGCCAGGCATGGAACGGCTTCCGCAACCGCAAGCCCGCAGCGCTCAGGTTCGTGACGCCGAGCCTGTACCGCTTCGTGCGGCACCCGCTGTATGTCGGCTGGCTGATGGTGTTCTGGATGACGCCGGTGATGACCATCGCGCACCTGGTGTTCGCGCTGGCGACCACGGGCTACATACTGATCGCGATCCAGCTCGAGGAGCGCAACCTCGCCGAGGCGCACCCGGAGTACGCGCAATACAAGCGCAAGGTGCCGATGCTGATCCCGTCGTTCCGCCGTCACCTGGGCAGCAAGACCGTGAGCCTCGCGGCCGAGACGCAGTGAGGAGACCGTCATGCAAACCAGCAATCCTGCCGTCACACGACTGAAACGCTTCGGCGCCGCGGGCTTCGCCTTCTTCCTGCTGAAGGGTATCGCCTGGCTCGTGGCCGGCGCCGCCGTGATCGACAATCTCGTCTGAAGCACTGCGCTTCCGACGAGCAGAAAAAAGCGCGCGTGCCTTTAGGCACGCGCGCTT
>DATIUU010000122.1:0-6883 GCA_035466635.1 Woeseiaceae bacterium | reverse complement strand
GTTCTTCCCGCGCCCGGTGTAGGCCTGGTCCTCGTCGTTGACCTTGCGCGCCGGCCAGATGTTCGGACTCCATTTCCTCGCATCGATCGCCTCGCCATCGAACTCGTCGCTCCAGACGAGTTCCCAGTCCCCGGCGGGCGCCTGCCTGCTGCGGACGACGAGCGCATTCAGCACCGGTTCGCCCGCGGACGCGTCGAACCGGATGTTCAATTCGCCATCGGTCACGGTGACGCCCGGCACCGTGACGGTCAGCGCGGAGATCGCCTTGCCATCGCGAAACAGCATCACGTCCAGGTCGTCGATCACGCGCCGGCCCTCGGCGAACGCGTCGAAGACCCGCTGCCCCGGGGTCACGTCCCCGGGCTCCGCGAAGTGGAACGTAATGTCGTAGGTCCCCTCGGGCAAAGCGCGATCGACGTGCAGGTCACCCTCGCGGTAGCCCCTGTACAGGCCCGGATCCTGCGACCCCTTCACTTCGTGCATGCGGCCGACCGCGCCACCGTGCACCGACGTTTCGGCCTCGTAGCGCGTGCCGTCCGTCGCGACATAAGCGGAGCCGCCGACGTTCACTGCCCACACGAGCCCGCCGGGAACGTCGGCCCAGGCCTTGGAGAAGAGCGCTGGCATCGTGACCAGCAAGAGCATCGCCAGGTTGTTCCTCATTCGTCGGTAGCCTCCATTAGACACGGGCCGGCGGATTGACTATTATTGATGACAGCGCTGTCAATTACAAATAGAATGTACCTGTGACGGCGGCATGCCTCCTGCTGGATACGACATGATGAACGACTATCGGCTCATTACCTGCCTGTCCGCCGCGCTGCCCGCATTCGCAGCCGCGGCGGAGGGACCGGGCATCGAGACGCACTACGCAGAGCGGACGGCCTACCGTGCCCCGCTGGCGGCGACGGCGCCGCGCGTCGACGGCGTGCCCGACGATGCGGCCTGGGAACGCGCCCGCTGGCAGCCGATCGACGTCCGCTGGCTGGGCCCGGAATACCTGCCGGAGGATTTCCAGGGGCGCTTCAAGGTCACCTGGACGGCGGATCGGATTTACCTGCTGGTCGAATTCACGGACGACGTGCTGATCGATACGCATCGCGATCCGCTCGTGCAGTACTGGGATGACGACTGCCTCGAAATCTTCCTGGATGAAGACCACTCCGGCGGTGAGCACCGCTTCAACCATAATGCGTTCGCGTACCACTTTTCGCTCGACAACCGCGCCATCGACCTGGGAACGGACGAGCGTCCTCGCGACTACTCCCACCACGTGCAAAGCAACTGGAAGCAACGCGGCGACAAGGTCGTGTGGGAGGTCGCGATCGATGTCTACACGGACGCCTACGTCGACGGTTCGGAGGCGAACGAGCCGGTAACGCTGGCCGCCGGCAAGGTGATGGGCCTGATGGTTGCCTACTGCGACAACGATGGCAGCGAATTGCGCGAAAATTTCATCGGCTCCGAAGTCGTGTTGTCGGGACCCAAGGACCGGGGCTATATCGATGCCGGCCTTTTCGGGGCCCTGATTCTCGTTGAGTAACCTGGGGATTGATCTTGAGTACCGTCCTGGATATCGATAAGAGTGGCAGCACGAAAGTCAGCGGTGAATTCGTGGACTTTGGCGGCGAGCGTTACTACGCGATCCGGAACGTGGACCAGATGGGCCCGTTCTTCGTAAGCGTGATATCGAGCGCCGACCACTGGTTGTTTGTGTCGTCCACGGGAGGACTGACGGCCGGCCGGGTGTCGCCCGACACCGCGCTGTTCCCGTACGTCACGGTCGACAAGATCCATGAAAGCTGGCCGCACACCGGGCCCAGGACGATCATGCGGGTCGTCGCCGACGGGCGGCAGCACACCTGGGAACCGTTCAATCTCGAGCACATCGACCGCTACGCGATCGGCCGCAACCTGTACAAGAACGTACTCGGTAACAAGATCTGTTTCGAGGAGATCAACCACGATCTCGGGCTCGAGTTCCGGTACACCTGGGCAACGAGCGACTCGCACGGCTTCACCCGGCAATGCGAACTGCTGAACGCGTCGGGGAAGAGCATCACCGTCGAACTGCTCGACGGGCTGCAGAACGTTCTCCCGGCCGGCACGCCGCGCTTCACGCAGACGAATTCGAGCAACCTCGTGGACGCCTACAAGTGGACGGAACTCGATGCGGACACGGGCCTGGCCCTGTTCGCCCTGTATTCCGGGATTACCGACCGCGCCGAGCCCTGCGAATCACTCAAAGCCAACGTCGTTTACAGCCTGGGCCTGGAGTCGCCGACCGTGCTGGTGTCGTCCCGCCAGCTCAGTCAGTTTCGTCGTGGTGGCGACGTCACGCAGGAACGGCACAAGCGCGGCGTCAGGGGCGCCTACTTCGTCAACGCGTCGATGCCGCTCGCCCGCAATGAATCGAGACGCTGGCAGATCGTCGCCGACATCGAAAAATCCCAGGCGGAGATCGTTGCGCTGCGCCGGCAGCTGCGCTCGCCGGCTGCCGTCGCGGCGGCGCTCGACGAGTCGGTCGGCGCGGGAGGCGATGCGCTCGCACGACTCATGGCGAGCTGTGACGCCTTCCAGCTCACGGCCGAGGAGAACGTGTCGGTCCACCACTACGCGAACGTCCTCTTCAACGTCCTGCGCGGCGGCCTGTTCAACGACCAGTACACCGTGCCGGCACGGGACTTCTGCAACACCGTCCGGCATTTCAACCGTGGCGTTTACAGCCGCAACCAGTCGCTGCTGGAGAGCCTGCCGCACGAGCTCACGTTCGCCGAGCTTCGCAGGATCATTGCGGACCATGGCGATGCGCAGCTCCTCAGGCTGTGTTGCGAGTACCTGCCCATACGTTTCGGGCGCCGCCACGGCGACCCCAGCCGGCCGTGGAACCAGTTCTCGATCGACCTGCGCGACGAGGCGGGCGAGCCGCTGCTGTCCTACGAAGGGAACTGGCGCGACATCTTCCAGAACTGGGAAGCGCTTGCTTTCAGCTACCCGGAGTTCGTCGAGAACATCATCGCAAAGTTCGTCAACGCGTCGACGATCGACGGCTACAACCCTTACCGGATAACCAAGGAAGGCATCGACTGGGAGGTCGAGGAGCCCGACAATCCATGGAGCTACATCGGCTACTGGGGCGATCACCAGATCATCTACCTGCAGAAGCTGCTGGAACTTTCGAGCAGTTTCCACCCGACGCGCCTGCGCGAACTGCTGTACCAGCCGATATTCTCCTATGCCAACGTGCCGTATCGCATCCGGCCATTCGAGGCGCTCCTGGCGGACCCGAAGACCACGGTCGACTTCGATGAGCACCTTGCCGAAAAGATCGATGAGCGCGTCGCCGCGCTGGGAGCGGACGGCAAGCTGCTGCTGGACGCCGGGGGCGATGTCTGCCAGGTCAACCTGCTGGAGAAGCTGCTGGTGCCCCTGCTGGCGAAGCTGGGCAACCTGGTCGTCGACGGCGGCATCTGGATGAACACGCAGCGCCCCGAGTGGAATGACGCGAACAACGCGCTCGTCGGCCAGGGCTTGTCGATGGTGACGCTCTATTACATGCGGCGCTACACCCGCTTCCTCCGGAAGTTGCTCGAGCAGGAACACGGGCGCTTCGCGTTGTCGAAGGAGGTCGGTGACTGGCTGGGCGCGACGGCATCCGCGCTCGCGCGCGCGCGCTCGCAGCTCGGCGAGCAGCCGCTCAGCGCGGAACGCCGATACCAACTGCTCGCCGACCTGGGCGAGGCAGCCAGCCGCCACAGGCTGACGGTTTACTCGGCCGGCGGCTTCGCCGGTACCGGCGACCAGCCGCTGGATGCCGTCGTCGCCATGCTCGACGACGCGATCGCGGCGATCGATCACAGCATCGGCGCCAACGTTCGCGACGACGGCCTTTACCACGCCTACAACACGCTGCACGTCAGCGGCGACAGGCTGGAACTCGGTACCCTTTACACGATGCTGGAAGGCCAGGTCGCGGCGCTCAGTGCCGGCGCGATGTCGCCGGACAAGGCCATCACCCTTCTCGAGAGCCTGTTTGCGAGCGACGTCTACCGCGCCGACCAGTCATCGTTCATGTTGTATCCCGATCGCGAGTTGCCGGGCTTTCTCGAGAAGAACCGTATCCCGGCTGCTGCCATCGCCGCAATCCCGTTACTGCAACGCATGGTCGACGCCGGTGACGAGCGCCTCGTGCTCCGTGACGCGGAAGGCCACTACCGCTTCAGCGCCGGGTTCGCCAACGCGGGCGACCTGCAGGCGGCGCTCGACGCCCTCGCCGACACCTGCGGCGACGAGATCGAGGCAGCCCGGGGTCCTCTGCATGAGCTGTTCGAAAGCGTGTTCAATCACCAGGTGTTCACGGGCCGGTCGGGCACCATGTTCGGTTTCGAGGGACTGGGCTGCATCTACTGGCACATGGTGTCGAAGCTGCTGCTCGCCGTGGAAGAGAACTTCACCGCGGCCGTCGATCGCGGTGCGGATACGGCCGAATGCCGCCGCCTCGGGGAGCTCTACTACCGCGTGCGCGGCGGCATCGGCTTCAACAAGACGCCGCTGCAGTACGGCGCGTTCCCGACGGATCCATACTCGCATACGCCGAAACACAGCGGCGCACGCCAGCCCGGCATGACCGGGCAGGTGAAGGAGGAAATCCTCACGCGGTTCGGCGAGCTCGGCATCCGCGTCAGCGCAGGCCGCGTCCGGATCCGTCCCGCGTTATTGCGTTCCCGGGAGTTCGTGCGCGAGCGGCGGGAGTTCTGCTACCTGGACGTCGACGGCAACTGGCAGAACCTGGTCGTACCGGCGCATGGACTGGCGTTCACCTGGTGCCAGGTGCCGGTGATCTATTCGCTCGACGACGGTCGCAAGCCGTCGCTGACGATTACCCGCAATGACGGCTCGCAGGATACGACGCATGACCTTGCCCTGTCCGCCGCGGACAGCACGGCCATTTTCGAACGCAGCGGCCGGCTCCGGTCGCTCCACGTAACACTCAACAGCAGCGACCTGTTCGCCGGCTGAAGGAACTCCCATGTCGAATCTCTACCAGAGAAAACTGTCGCTGGCGGGTATCAACCTGTCCGGCATGTCGGAAACCGACCTGCGGAGCCTGGTTCGCAAGATTCTCGATGCGAAGATCCATGGCCTGTCGTTCAGCCCGTACGTCGAAGGCCAGGGCCCGGGTACGCAGATCGGCGAGGCCCAGATCCGTGAGCGTCTGGCCGTCATTCAACCCTATGTCCGATGGATAAGGACGTTCTCCTGCAGCGAGGGTAACGAGCTGATTCCCGCGATTGCCAAAGAGAATGGTCTCAGGACGATGGTCGGGGTCTGGCTCGACGGCAACAAGGAGCAGAACGAGATCGAACTGGCCAACGCGATCGAGATCGCCAACGCCGGGCACGCCGATATCCTGGGCGTCGGCAACGAAGTGCTGTTGCGGGGCGATCTCACCGAGGACGAACTGATCGACTACGTCGAGCGCGCCCGGCAGGGCGTGTCGGGTGTACCGGTGGGCTACGTCGACGCCTATTTCGAATTCGAGGTGCACCCGCGCATCACCGCGGCTTGCGACGTGATTCTCGCCAACTGTTACCCCTTCTGGGAGGGTTGCCCCGCCGAGCATGCGCTGCTCTACATGAAGGAGATGTACCGCCGGGCGCAGCGGGCCGCGAACGGCAAACCCGTCATCATTTCCGAAACCGGCTGGCCGAATATCGGCACACCGACCGATGGCGCCGTGCCGTCGTTCGAGAACGCCATCAAGTATTTCATCGACACCTGCCAGTGGGCGGAGCAGGACGGCGTGGAGATCTTCTACTTCTCGTCGTTCGACGAGGCCTGGAAGGTCGATGCCGAGGGTGACGTCGGCGCTTACTGGGGCCTGTGGGACAAGGATGGAAACCCCAAGTATGGCTGACATGAACAACGGCCGCGCCTGTGCGATGCGTGCGCTGGGCCTCGAGCACGGCAACGCCATCTGCTATTCGGGCTATCGTGACGGCCAGAGCCCGCACCAGCGCCGCTTTCCCTCCTACGAGCAGATTCGGGAAGACCTGCTGATACTCGCGAAGAACTGGCGGTACCTGCGGCTTTACGACTGCAGCCCGCATGCCGGGACCGTGCTGAAGGTCATTCGCAACGAGGGGTTGCACTTCAAGGTGATGCTGGGGCTCGACATGGCGGCCGAGATGAGCAACCCGCACTGCCCGTGGGGCGCGGAGTTCAGCGAAGATGTGCTCGACGCGAACAGGCGGGCCAATGGCGAGGAGGTTCGGCGCCTCGTCGAGTTAGCCAACGCCTTCGACGACATCGTGTTCTCGGTTTCCGTCGGCAACGAGGCCAGCGTCGAGTGGACCGACCACATGGTGCCCGTGGAAGCGCTCGTCGCCTACGTCAGGGAAGTAAAGAAGGGTATCGTGCAGCCGGTCACCTTCTGCGAGAACTACGTTCCGTGGACCTACAAGCTCGAACCGCTGGCGGAAGAACTCGACTTCATCGCGGTACACACGTACCCGGCCTGGGAGTATCGGTCGATTCACGACGCCCTGGATTTTACACGGCAGAACTACCAGTCTGTCGTGGACCACTATCCCGGCAAGCCGGTCGTGATCACCGAGGCCGGGTGGACCACCGCTGCAAACGGCCGCGGCATCGACCCGCACAATGCTTCCGAGGAACTGCAGGCCAGTTACTACGAGCAACTGATCGAATGGACGACGGCGGAGGAGATCCTTACGTTCGTGTTCGAGGCCTTCGACGAACCGTGGAAGGGCTCGCCGGACCCGCTGGAGCCCGAGAAACACTGGGGATTGTTCGACGTGAACCGCGTACCGAAACTGGTGATGCGCGACCGCTACGCCGAATTGCTGCAGACCGCCTGAGC
>DATIUU010000121.1:0-5303 GCA_035466635.1 Woeseiaceae bacterium | reverse complement strand
CGGGCTCGCGATCAGCACCTCGATCCCCGTCGCGGTGATGACCCTGCCGGCGATGTGCGACGGCCTGCTCGGCGTCCTGTTCATGATCCCGCCCAGGCGGACCTCGCGCCCGTCCCGACAGCGGCGTCGCACCGCTGAATTGCGGGTGCAGGCAGCGGACCACCAGGAAGATGGTAGAGCCAGGCCTTACGGGCAGCTGCCGAGGCGGGTGATGACCCGGCATGCCAGCGCCGCACCGTGCTCCATCGCCTCCTGTATACCAGCGCCGTGGCACCAGCGCGAAAGAAAGCCGGCGGCATAGGCGTCGCCGGCGCCGGTCGTATCCACGACCGATTCTACGGGCACAGCCGGCACGGCAACCCGGCCATTCCGGTGGCAGGCGAGACTGCCATCCGGGCCCAGTGTGACGATGTACAGTTTGTCGTGACGCGCCGCTCGCCTAGCGATGGCATCGATGGCATCGTGGTCGTCCGCAGTCAGCCCGAAGAAACCGATGTCAATCCGATCGACGTAGCGGTCCAGCAGCGGATAGTCGGGGTGCTCGAGGAAGTCCGCGAAATCCACGGCCGTTATTCCAGCCGTGCCGACGGACATCAGTTCGTCGAACAGCCGGACGATCTGCAGGTAGACCGGCGCGACCAGCAGATCGCTGCCAGCAATCAGCCGGCGCTGCGATGCGGTGAAGTGGAAATTCCGCAGTACGCCCTCCTCGTAGCGTACGAAATGCTTCTCGCCATCGGGCCTGATCTCGATGTGCTGCACGGGCGTTCTGCCCTCGAGCGTCGTGATGTCGCATTCGACAGCGGAGTCTCTTAGCGCGTCACGAACCAGCAATCCGTCATCGTCATTGCCGATGCACGATACGATCCGGACGACGTCATCCTTTTGAAACTCCGCGTGCGCGTGGCGCGCGAAGTTCGCCGTGATGCCGCCGAAGTGCCGCTCGCCGGACGGCAGGTAGCGATCCACACCGCAGTCGCCGACGCAGACGATTTCCACTCACTCACCCCGGACCAATGACATGATGCGACCGATTTTCTCCGGGTCGACACAGCCGTCCGTCATCAGCGACGTGCCGACAATGGCGCCATCGCAGGCGGACAGCAGTTCGACCGCGTTCTCGGCCGTGAGGCCGCTGCCGACGAGCACGGGCAACCCCTGCGCGGCTTCGCGGAGCGCTCCGGGCGTCGGCGCATCGCCGCTGCGGCTGCCGGTCACGATCACGGCGTCCGCACCCTTGTCCCGAGCGTCCTTCGCCGACTGCGCCAGTGAACGCGGCGTCACCATCGTTGCATACTTGACCTGGATGTCGGCAAGGATCAGCACGTCGTCAGCGCCGATTGCTCTGCGATAGTCGATGAGGCCGTCGGGATCGATCTCGAACTCGCCGTACCCCGGTCGCATCATGCGATCGACGAAGTAGTCGGTCCGGATGAAGGCGGCCCGTGCCATGTTGGCGACAGCCAGCGATGCTTTCGGGTCATTGAGCAGTATTTCGCAGCCGACCAGCGCAGACTCGCTCTCCCGGACGAGGGTGCGCGTGGCGCGAGTCATTGCGGCGATCGTCTCCGGTTCCGCACGTATGCGATGCGGCTGGTCGTGCTCGTTCTCGACGAGGACGCCGTCAACACCAGCCGAGCAGAGCGTCTGCAGGTTGCCGATCGCGTGCCGTATCACGCGCTCTATCCCCGGTGAATCCGGGTAACCGGGTAACGGTGGCAGGTGGATCATGCCGATGATCACCTTGGACGAGCCGAAGCGCTGCCGGAACCGTTTCATCGCCGTTCGCCGCGTGTCAGGACCCGGTATACCGGCGCGCCGGCGAGTGTAAGCGCGACGCCGACCAGGCTGTCAATCGGGTTGTACCAGAGCGCGCTTAGCAGGAACAGCGACATGACGAAGATGAAGATGGCGGGTACGACAGGATAGCCCGGCAAGCGCCAGCAGCCCGGCGTCGACAGTCGTGGGCGCAGTCGATAGATCGAGGAGACCATCAGGATGTTCATGAACTGGAACGGTACTACAAAGAACGTGACGATCCGCGAGAACGAGCCGAAGAAGAGCAGTGCCGCGATCGAGATAACAGCCGCGTAGAGGATCGCGCCGGCTGGTACCGCCGTCGACGCAGGGAGCCAGGCAACACCGCGGAAAAACGGCGCGAGCCGTGTGCCGGACGCGCGTTCGACGTACTCGGATGCTGCCGCATAGAAGAGCCGGGGAAGCGTCATGACGAGCCCGCCGAGCGCGCCGAAGATCGATATCCACATCAGCGCACCAAGAAGCATGCCGCCGATATCGCCGAACGCAGCCTCGGCGACGACGGTGGCGACCAGCGTCGGGTTTTCGCGCATGGCTTCGAGCGGCACGACACGGAGGAACACGTAATTTACGAGCAGGTAAATGAGCGTGATGAGAGCCACGCCGAAGCCCATGGCGATCGGAAAGGTCCGCCCGGGGTTGCGAACCTCGCCGGCGACGTTGGAGGCGTCAATCCAGCCATCGTAGGTGAAGAGTACGATGGCAACGCCCATGCCGATGAAACGGATGAAACCGGGCAGCCCGCCGGTATCGGCAGGCAGGTTGCCGGCCGGTGCATCAGCCGGCGTGGCGAGCAATAGGCCGCCCGCAATCAGTGCTGCAAGGCCCGTCACCTTGACTATCGTCAGGACCACCTGCGTGCGTCCGCCCCATTCGGCGCCGCGCAGGTTGATGAGCGCGAAAAACGCGATCGCCGCCGTCGCCCATGCAAGCTGCAATCCGGCATCGGCCGTACCGAACATCTGGCTGGCCAGTTCGCCGAACAGGATGGCGACGCCGGCAATGGCGCCCGGGCCGCTGACCAGCACCATCATCCACGCCTGCATGAAGCCGGCGAAGGGGCCGTAGGCAGCAGTGAGTGCGTGGTAGGAAACCCCGGGTTTCGGGATCAATGTGGCGAGTTCCGCGAGCGTCAATGCACCGCACAGCGTAATGAGCCCGCACAGTGTCCAGAAGAAATAGACCTGCCAGTTCGCCGTCGCGACGGCTGCGAGCGCTCCCGGCGTGAAGAAGACACCCGATCCGATCATGTCGCCCACGACAACTGCCAGTACTGCCGAAAGCCCCAGTTTTCGCTTGAGCGTCATTATTGTTGTTCGCCTCCGCCGCGCCGACATTACAGCACCGTCCGAAAAAGGGAAGCGTTGTCATCGACATGCGCATTTAAATAATGACGCTGCTGACGCTTCGAAAGCACGCTTTACGATACGGTGTATTCGAATGTGCGGCCTGGTCCCAGGCGGCCGATTGCCGGTCCGTCAATGCGTCTTCGCCGGACTCGACTTGTTCTTAATATATGGCCGCGGATTCGTCGCGCGACTGGCGGCGCGGAGTCCACCATTCGCCGGTGCCGAACCGCCCCATGAAGGTCTGTCCGTCCGGCGCCATCGAGAAAACGAAATCGCCCGAGCCGCGCGCTATGCCAGGGTTCCAGCGGCACGGCGCAAGCCTGCAGCAGCATCGCCGCCAGCAGCATTGCGGTCGCCCGCAGCGCGGACTCGGCTCTAGCGGCCCTGCGTTAGGATATCTCGTTGACGAGGCCTTAGACCGACCCGCATCGGCGAATAGATTTCCAGCATCTGGCCTCCGCACTGATGCGCTGTTTGAAAGCCCCGGGCCTGCACGATCAGGTTGCCGCCGGACAGCGCGAGCGAGTTCGCGGCCTGGTTCACGGTGCGCTGTTCGCTTGACTGCAGGTCTGCCGATTTGCCCGGCCCCGCAGGCCGCCCGCAGGGCCGGGCACAGGGATGTGCCCGGTGAAACCTGCCGGCAGTGCGGCGGCCGCTTGCGTGTCACCGCTCCCGCGCATCCCTGTGCTGCGCGCAATTAGTGCATCCCTGCACGTCATCGCCAGCACCGAGGCGCCGGCGGTCATTGAACGGATTCTCGAGCACCCTGGCGGCGACGCAGAATGCGTCGATCCGGCGCATCTGCGAACTATCCGCCGTCGATGTCCAGCTTGCGGCGGGTCATCGGGCCGTGACGTTGGCTGGCGCGCTGTTGCGGGACGCCCGGGAAAAGGGCCTGCGGCGCGTTTTAACGTAGAATGGCGCGCTGATTCGGCGTCAGCGGGCCAACAATGCAAAAAGAAGGACTGAGCCAGAAAGCCTACGTACCGATCGAGGAAGGCGATTCCTACGACCCGTTCGTGCCCGCGAGCGAGTCGCCGGCGGAATTCACGCTCAAGGCCGTCGGGCTCGGCATCCTGTTCGGCATTATCTTCGGCGCGGCCAATGCCTACCTCGGCCTGCGCGCCGGGCTCACGATCAGCACCTCGATCCCCGTCGCGGTGATGACCGTGGCGGTATTTCGCGCGCTCGCCCACGTCGGGATCCGCGGTAGCATCCTCGAAACCAACATCTCGCAAACGACCGGCTCCGCGTCCAGCTCCCTGGCGAGCGGCGTCATCTTCACGCTGCCCGCGCTATTTATGTGGGGCATGCCGCCGGAACTGCTGCAGATGACCCTGCTGGCGATGTGCGGTGGCCTGCTCGGCGTGCTGTTCATGATCCCGCTCAGGCGCTTCCTGATCGAGCGCGAGCACGGCAAGCTGCCGTACCCGGAAGGCACCGCCTGCGCGGAGGTGCTGGTTGCCAACGAGATCGGCGGCGGCCGCGCGCGGTTCGTGTTCTACGGGCTCGCCGGCGGCGCGCTGTTCAAGTTCCTGACCTCATGGATCCGGGTGATCCCCGGCGACCTGCACGTCAACATCCCGTTGCTGAAGAAAGGCCAGCTCGGCATGGACCTGTCCGCGGCGCTGTTCGGCGTCGGCTACATCCTCGGGCCGCGCATCGCCGCCGTCATGGTGGGCGGCGGCCTGCTGTCGTGGCTCGTGATCATCCCGGCCATCGCGTGGTGGGGCGACGCGCGCACGGCGCCGCTGTTCCCGGAGACGGTCAACCTGATTCGCGACATGGAACCCGGCCAGATCTGGACGCGCTACGTGCGCTACATCGGCGCCGGCGCCGTGGCGACGGCCGGCATCGTCACGCTGATCCGCAGCATTCCGGTGATGATCAGCAGTTTCCGCATCGGCGCGTCGCAGCTCGGCGAGCGCGTTGCCGCAGGCGCGGTACCGGTCGAGCGGACCAGCAACGACCTGCCGCTGCGCGTCGTGGGTATCGGAGCGCTGGCGATCGCACTCGTACTGGTCCTAGTACCGCAGGTCTTCGGCGCCGTCGGCGGCATCGGCATTCGTGTGGTGGCCGCCGCCTGCGTCGTCGTGTTTGCGTTTTTCTTCGTCACGGTCGCCTCGCGTATCGTCG
>DATIUU010000120.1:0-4690 GCA_035466635.1 Woeseiaceae bacterium | reverse complement strand
ATGCAGGCGCATGGCGTGGCGGCGGCCGTCCCAGTCGTTGAAGTCGCCGATGACGCTCACGCGCGAGGCATTCGGCGCCCACACGGCGAACCGGGTGCCGCTGATACCGAGCACGGTGCGCGGCTGCGCGCCGAGCTTCGCATAGATCTGCCTGTCCGAGCCTTCGCCGAACAGGTACAGGTCCAGGTCGCCGAGCGTCGTCGGGAAACGGTACGGGTCCTCGATATCCAGCGTATCGCCGCCCCTCGTCGTCAGGCGCAGCCGGTAGTGGCGAAGGCGCGGCGGCATGAGGGCCGCGAAAATGCCGTCCGGGTGCACGCGCTCCATGGCGGCGAGCACCGTGCCCTCGCTGTCGATGATCGCCACGCGCTCCGCGTGTGGCTGCAGTGTACGCACGATCCGTGAGCTGCCGGCCTGGTGCACGCCCAGGATGCCGAACGGGTCGCCATGGCGGCCCCCCGCCAGCGCGGCGTACTCAGCCTCGTTGTTTTTCGTGTCAGTGGTGATCGTGGTCATACAGTAGCTCGATGTATTGCCTGGCCGACGACGTCCAGTCGAATCGCTGCGCCGCTGCCTGCTCCTTTATCGTTTGCCATTGGTTCGGATGGTCGTGCCGAAGCTGCAGCGCCCGCGCCACGCAGTCGACGAACGCCGCGGCCTGCTCGCCGCGGGTCGCGCCCGCGAAGACGAAGCCGGTGGTGCCGCTCTCGACCGTGTCATGCAGCCCGCCCACACCGTGTACGACGCAGGGCTGCCCGGCGCGCATGGCGAGCATCTGGCTGATGCCGCAGGGCTCGAAGCTCGACGGCATCAGGAACAGGTCGCCGCCGTGGTAGAGCAAGTTGCCGAGCTCCTCCGCATAGCCGCGCAGGAAGATGAAGTTGTCGTGGTCTGCGGCGAGCCGCGACAGCTGCGCCTCGTAGTCGCGGTCGCCGCTGCCGAGCATCACCAGGACGCCCGTGCGGCCGAGGTCGTCGAGGATGTGTTCGAGTGCGCTGCGGCCGTCCGCGAGCGGCTCGAGGAACAGCTGCATTTTCTGCGCGACGATACGGCCGATGCTGGTGAGCAGGTGCAGCGGCCGGCGCTTCGGCAGGGCGTCTAGGCGCGCGAGCGCCCGTTCGTGGATGGCGCTGTCGCTGCCGGTATCGAGCCACTCCCTGGCGGTTTCGCGCGCCGTCATCGCGAGCCGCTGCCAGCCGGGCCGCCGGCCCAGGCTCGCCGGGTACTCGCAACCATTCAGGATGCCGAACAGCCGGCGCTCCTCGGCCGCACGGGTCAGGTCCTTCTCGAGGCCCTCGCCGCCGATGAACCCGGTTGCGGGGTTGCTCGGGCACTGGATTTCCTGCGCATACGTCGGCGA
This sequence comes from Woeseiaceae bacterium, assembly GCA_035466635.1. Classification (GTDB taxonomy): domain Bacteria; phylum Pseudomonadota; class Gammaproteobacteria; order Steroidobacterales; family Woeseiaceae; genus UBA1847. The sequence goes on along the minus strand of DATIUU010000120.1, from coordinate 3,330 downwards.
CACCGTGTTGATGCGGTCGGCGCGCCGGATCGCGAACGCCATCGGGTTGATGCAGTCATCGGCCGCCGGGTCCGCGAGCACCCGCGCGTCGTAGCGCATGTCCGGAAACCACGCTTCGAGCGAGGATTCGTTGCCGCGCAGCGGCCGCTGGCCCTGGTAGGTGAGGTTGTTAATCGTGAAGACGGTCGGGATCTGCCGCAATCGCGCGCCGTGTTCGCAGAATTCGCGGTGCAGCAGGTAGAACGCGGCGTGCCAGTCGTGCAGGTGCACGGCATCGGGCATGGTGCTCAGCGTATCGATCCAGCGTGCGGCCGCCGCGCAGAAGAAGGCGAACTTGTTGGCGTCGGAGGCGTACGGGCGCAGGGGGCCGTCATCGTGGTAGATGCGCCCGGCCTCGGTCGGCACCATGCTTTCGTGCTCGAACAGCACCGTGCGGACCGGGCCCACGACCAGTTCGAAGGCGCGCACCGTGTGCTCGGTGCCGCGGAATCGGACCGCGAACGAATCCAGCTCGACGGCGCCGGGCAGTCGGTGAAACGAACCGTACGACGGCGTCAGCACGGTTGCGGACCAGCCCAGCGCCCGCAGGGCGCGCGGCAGGTCGCGGACCACGTCGCCGACGCCGCCGACCTTGCCGCCGGGTAGCGAGCCGTTCTCCGCGGCAATGAAAAAGACGTGCCTGGTAGCGATAGCGGGCTGCCTCAAATCAACGCGTGAAATGCATATGTTGCCCGAGCATGTCCGGCGTCACGAGCGTGATGCCGCTTTCCGTGATGCGGAATCCGCGCTTGCGGTCGGCATCGGGATCGACACCGATGACGGTGCCGGCCTCGAGTACCGTGCCGCGGTCGATGATCGCGCGCCTGACGTGGCAGCGTTCGCCGATATCGACGTCGGGGAGGACGACGGAGTCCTCGATGACGCTGTGCGAATGCACGTGGCAGCGCGAGAACAGCAGCGAACGGTTGATGAACGCCCCGGAAATCACGTTGCCGCCGGACACCATGGAGTTGAGCGCGTAACCCTTGCGTTCCGGCTCGTCGAAGACGAACTTCGCGGGCGGGTCCTGGGTCTGGTGGGTGTAGATCGGCCAGACCTTGTCGTACATGTCGAGCTGCGGGGTTACCGCGACCAGCTCCATATTGGCCTCCCAGAACGCGTCCAGCGTACCGACGTCGCGCCAGTAGGCCTGCTGGCCGGTGTCCGGATCGCGGAACGGGTATGCATAGATCCGGTAGTTCCTGATGATCGACGGGATGATGTTGCGGCCGAAGTCGTGCTGCGTGCCGACCGTATCGGCGTCCTTGATCACCTGCTCGTAAAGGAATTCCGTGTTGAAGATGTAGTTGCCCATCGAGGCAAGGCAGATGTCCGGCTTGCCGGGGACGGGGTCCGGGTGCTCCGGTTTCTCCGTGAACTTGATGACGCGGCCGGTCTCGTCGACCGTCATGACCCCGAATTGCCCGGCGGCTTCCTCGAGCGGCACCTCGAGGCAGCAGACGGTCATGTCCGCTTCCAGGTCCACGTGCGCGGCCAGGAACGGACCGTAGTCCATCTTGTAGACGTGGTCGCCCGACAGGATCAATACGAAGCGCGGATCGTGCGTGCGGATGATGTCGAGGTTCTGGTAGACGGCATCGGCGGTGCCGCGGTACCACTCGCCGCCGACGCGCTGCGATGCCGGCAGTATCTCCACGAATTCACGCTGGCCGGCGCCGGCGCGGAACCACGACCAGCCCTGCACGAGGTGGCGGATCAGGGAGTGCGCCTTGTACTGGGTGAGCACGCCGATTCTGCGTATGCCCGAGTTGATGCAGTTCGAAAGCGGGAAGTCGATGATGCGGAATTTACCGCCGAAGTAGAGCGCGGGCTTGGCGCGCCAGTCCGTAAGCTCGTGCAGTCGCGAACCCTGGCCGCCCGCGAGGATCAGGGCAAGCGTGTCCCTCGTGAGTCGGCTTACAAAACGTGCGTCGTCGGTGCCGCCGTGTTTGACCATTGAATTGTCCCTCCGCAGTCGCCGGTCATGGGCCATGGCCGCAGATTACACTGCAACCGGAACGCGGTCGCGCAGCAAAGACGCTACCGGGCCGGCGCGCGCTCCGCGGCCGCTACCATTGCGGCGACATTGTCGCAGACTGCGTCGGTCAATGGTGCGTCGGGCGGACGTCCGCGATGGCTGAAGCCGGCCGTGCCCGGGAGCACGGATGATGTGCTATACATCGCAGCCTTGTAAACCGGAAAGCAATACTTATGAGCACGGGCCCGGATGTCAACAAGCGCATCGTAATTCTCGGCGGCGGGACGGCTGGCTGGATAACCGCCAATGCGATGGTCGACCGCTGGGGAGACAAGGGCGCGGACATCACGCTGCTCGAGTCCCCGGACATCGGGACGGTGGGTGTCGGCGAGGGTTCGACGCCCCGGCTCAAGCGCTTCCTGGACGAGATCGGCGTCGAGGAATCGGCGTGGATGCCGCGGTGCAGGGCGACTTACAAGAATGGCATCTCGTTCGTCAACTGGTCGACCAAACCCGGTTTCGAACGCTATTTCCACCCGTTCGTGTCCCAGGTCGACAGGTTCACGACGACCGCCTTTTTCTTCAATACGCTGGCGCGACGCAAGGGTGTCGACGTGCATGCGCATCCCGACCGCTTTTCGCTGACGGCGCGACTGTCGGAGAACCGGCAGGGCCCCATCCCGGACGAGAACTTTCCCTTCGAGAACGATTACGGCTATCACTTCGACGCGCACCTGCTGGGGGAGTACCTGGCCGAAATCGCCAGGGCGCGGGGCGTCAGGCATCTTCCGGCAAGGGTGACCGGCGTCAACCAGGCGCCGGACGGCGACATCACGAGCCTTGCGATCGAGGGCGGCGAGCCTGTCGAGGGCGACTTCTTCGTCGACTGCTCGGGCTTCCGCGGTGCGCTGATACAGCAGGCGCTGCAGGTTCCCTTCCGGTCGTTCGCCGAGAATCTCTTCAACGATTCGGCCGTCGTCCTGCCGACCGCGCAGTCGCAGCACATCGGATCGCAGACGGTTTCCACGGCGCTCAGGTACGGCTGGGCCTGGGAGATTCCGCTGACGCACCGCATCGGCAACGGCTATGTCTACAGCTCGGCTTTCTGTTCACCGGACGCGGCCGAGACCGAGCTGCGCGAGTTTCTCGGGCTGCTCGACAGCGACGTCGAAGCGAGGCACCTCAGGATGAAGGTGGGCAGGCTCGAAAGCCACTGGCACAGGAACTGCCTCGCGGTCGGGCTGTCGCAGGGATTCATCGAACCGCTGGAGGCAACGGCGCTCAATATCGTCTGCAACACGGTCTACCGCTTC
>DATIUU010000119.1:0-10070 GCA_035466635.1 Woeseiaceae bacterium | reverse complement strand
TCGTCGTCGGGGCCCTGCACCTTGTCGGCGAGGACAGCGTGCCGCGGCTGCTCGAGCAGCGCGGCGTCAGGATTACGCAGATGCACGAGTGGAGAGGAATCGAATGAGCTTGTTTACGGACGCCCGCCAGGTCATTGCGGGCGGTGTCAATTCACCGGTACGCGCGTTTGCGAGCGTCGGCGGAGAGCCGGTCTTCTTCAAGAGCGCCAGCGGTGCCTGGGTGGAGTCCGAGGACGGCCGCCGTTTCATAGACTACGTCGGCTCGTGGGGACCGATGATACTGGGCCACGCGCACCCCGCCGTGCTGCAGGCCGTCACCGAAACGGCGCGTCGCGGCCTGAGTTTCGGCGCTCCCTGCGTACTCGAGACAAAGATCGCCAGCAAGATTATCGAACTCGTGCCGTCCATCGAACGCCTGCGCATGGTGAGTTCGGGTACCGAGGCGACGATGAGCGCGATCCGGCTGGCGCGGGGACACACCGGGCGCGACAAGATCGTGAAATTCGAGGGCTGCTACCACGGGCATTCGGACTCCCTGCTGATCAAGGCGGGCTCCGGCGCGCTGACGCTGGGCGTGCCGAGTTCCCCGGGCGTACCCGCGGAGCTCGCCGCCCACACGATCACGCTGCCCTACAACGACGTCGAGGCCGTCGGCCAGGCTTTCGACGAGCTCGGCACCGAGATCGCCTGCGTCATCGTCGAGCCGATCGCCGGCAACATGAACATGGTGCCGCCCGCGCCCGGTTTTCTCGAAGCACTGCGGGAAGCCTGCAGCAACGCCGGTGCCGTGGTGATCTTCGACGAGGTGATGACCGGGTTCCGGGTTGCCAAGGGCGGCGCCCAGGCGCTGTTCGGGATCGAGCCCGACCTGACCACGCTCGGCAAAGTGGTCGGCGGCGGCATGCCCGCCGCGGCGTTCGGCGGCCGTGCCGATATCATGGCGAGCCTCGCCCCCGACGGTCCCGTGTACCAGGCGGGGACGTTGTCGGGCAACCCGGTGGCGATGGCAGCCGGACTCGCGACGCTCGAACTCATCGACAAACCGGGTTTCTACGAGCAGCTCGGCGAGCGCACCAGGCAGCTGACGGATGGCCTCGCCGCCGCGGCGGCCGACGCCGGCGTCGCCCTGTGCGTCGAGCAGCAGGGCGGCATGTTCGGCTTCGTGTTCACCGATTCCGGCCCGGTGCGGAGTTTCGCGCAGGTCGCGGCGGCCGACATCGGGCGCTTCAGGGCGTTCTTCCACGGCATGCTGGATGCAGGCGTGTATCTCGCACCGTCGGCCTTCGAGGCGGGATTCGTCTCGGCGGCGCACGGCGCGGAGGAGGTCGGGCAGACGCTCGATGCGGCGCGCAAGGTCTTCGCGACGCTGTAAGGCTCAGCCCGTGCCGAGCGGGCCGCGCACGTGCTTCAGCACTTCCTGCACGAGCCGCAGCCGCTCGACCGGGTTGGACTGCTCCAGGCAGTGCTGCTTCTCCGCGAGGTCGATGGGCAGGATCTCGAGGAATCGGTTGGTGACCCAGCCGGCGTCGTCCAGCCGCCGCTCCAGGTCCTCGTAAAGCCGCCCCAGATCGTCGAGCACCCCGGACAGTATCTTCGACATCGGCCGGTATTGCTCGGGCAACGGCAGTTCGGCCTCTTCGGGCAGGATCTCGATGTCGGCGACGTTGAGGCCGTCGGCTTCGCGGTGCGACGACAGCACCCGGAAGCGCTGCCCGCCGCGCGCCGTGACGCCCAGCAGCCCGTCACTGCCCTGGTACCAGTCGACGATGCGCGCCAGCGTGCCGATGTCGCAGGTGTCCGCCGGCCCGACCTCACCGCCCTCGCGAATCAGGACGACGCCGAACGGGCTGTCGTCCTTCATGCAGCGGCTGATCATGTCCAGGTAGCGCGCCTCGAAGATCCTCAATGGCAACGGCCCGCCGGGAAACAGCACCGTATTCAGGGGAAAAAGGGGTACGCGCACGCCACTCGCCATCGATGAGTTTCCCCTGATTATAGCCCCGCGACGGCGTTCGGCGAGCGACCACGGGAACAGCCTCGCCGCACTGCGACGCCTGCGCGCCTGGTTCGGGGTGTCTGTCTCCGGGCTGCTCGCTTCGCTCGCCTGAGGCCTCGGAGACAGACACCCCGAACCAGGCTCCATCGAGTCGTTCGTTTGCGGCCGGGCGGGCGCCCCGGGCGTTTGTCGACCGAAGTAAAGCGCAGCGCAGCGAGCCATGAGGGAGACAAATGACCGGGGCGCGCGCCGAATCGCGCGCGTTAAGGGGTGAAACTCGGGCGGCGCGCGCTGGATCGAGGGACGAATCAGCCGCTGCGCGTGCGCTGCAGGACCGCGGTGAGCGTCTGCCGCGCCCCGCCGAAGCCGCCGTTGCTCATGAACACCACCTGGTCACCGGCGAGCACGCGGGTCGACATGTCGCTCGCGAGCTCGTCGTAGTCGCGGAATGCGCGCAGCTTCTTGCCGAGCGGCGCGAGTGCCGCGTCGAAGTCGTCGCTCATTCCCGCAGGCCGGTACATCCACACCAGGTCGGCCTGCTCCAGCGATTCCGCGAGTTCGCGGTTGTGGACGCCGAGCTTCATCGTGTTCGAGCGCGGCTCGATCGCGACGACCAGGCGGTTGCCGGGATAACGCCGCTTCATCGCCGCAATCGTGCGCCTGATCGCGGTCGGATGATGCGCGAAATCGTCGTAGATCGCGATGTCGCCCACCGTGGCGGTACGCTCCATGCGCCGCTTGACGCCCTCGAACCTCGACAAGGCGTCCACCGCCTGCGCAAGTTCGACGCCCGCCGAGTGCGCGGCCGCCACGGCCGCCACGGCGTTTTCGAGGTTGTGCGAGCCGCCGAGCTGCCAGCGCGCCTCGGCCGAGCCGCCGCGGGAACCGCTAACCCGGATGCGGCGTTCGGTGGCATCGACGAACTCGCCGCGCCAGTCCGCCCCTGGTTGCAGCGAGAACGACTCCGTCGGTGTCCAGCACCCCATGTCGACGACGGCCGCGAGATTCCTGTCGGTAGCATTCATCACGATGCGGCCGGACCGGGGAACGGTGCGCAGCAGCTGGTGAAACTGCCACGAGATCGCATCCAGGTCCTTGTAGATGTCCGCGTGATCGTATTCGAGGTTATTGAGAATCAGTGTCCGCGGCCGGTAGTGCACGAATTTCGCACGCTTGTCGAAGAAAGCCGTGTCGTATTCATCCGCCTCGACGACGAAGACGTCGCCGCCGCCGAAACGCGCCGATGTCCCGAAATTGGCGGGAATGCCGCCGATCAGGAACCCGGGCTGCAGGCCGGCGTCCTCCAGTATCCAGGCCAGCAGGCTCGCGGTCGTGGTCTTGCCGTGGGTACCCGCCACCGCCAGCACGTGCTGCCCCCGCAATACGTTCTCGGCCAGCCACTGGGGGCCCGACTGGTAGGGCATGTCCCGGTCCAGCATGGCCTCGACGACATCGAACCCGCGGCTGACCACGTTGCCGACGACGACACAGTCCGGCGGCCGTTTGAGCTGGCCCGCGTCGAATCCCTCGTGGATGTCGATGTCCAACTTCCTGAGCTGCGTGCTCATCGGCGGGTAGATGCCGGCGTCGCAGCCGGTCACTTCGTGCCCGGCCGCCTTCGCCAGAGCCGCAATGCCGCCCATGAAGGTGCCGCAGATGCCGAGTATGTGTATGTGCATGAGAGAACTCAGGGTGCGGTCACCGCCGCCTTGGTAAACGCATACTGTAAAAGGAACACGGCAATTGCAATGACCAGGCCGACGTACCACTGACGGCTGATCGCGCGCGCAACGATGTGTCCTTTGACGTACACCGACCAGAACAGCAGCAGGTCGACGACGATCTCCGCGACCGCCGCGCCCAGCAGCAACGACGCGGCAACGAGGCTCACCACCTGGGCGAAGAAGATGATCGCGCCGCAGCCGACGATAGCGGTCAGTGATTGCAGTAGCCTGTTGCGGTACCCGGCCAGCACGATCACGGCGGCATAGCAGGCCAGGCTCAGCCCCCAGCTCGCCACCAGCACGGTGACGGCCGAGCCGCCGAAGTCCCGGACGACCGCCACCAGCGCGAGCAGCGGCAGGAACCACATTGCGGTAGCAACGTTCAGCAGCAGCCACGAGTAAGGAATCGCGTCCGGCCCCTTGCGCAGCGCGACGATCTCGAAAAGGGTTTTGATGAATGCCTGCACCGCGGAAGCACGATTGCCGTCGATGCGGCAATGATCGCATGTTAATCTGCCGGCCCGAAGCCCACCCCTGCGACAATCAATGCCCGCGTTCACGTTCGTCGACAAACCCGACACGATCACGCCCGAACTCGAGGTTCACCCCTGCCTCGGGGTGGACACGGAATTCATCCGCGAGAAGACATTCTATGCGCAGCTCTGCCTGTTGCAGGTTGCGACGCCGGACCGCATCTATTGTGTCGATCCGCTCGCGGGCAACCCGATGCAGCGTTTCTGGGACGACACCTTCCGGAAGACATGGGTCGTCCATTCGGCACGCCAGGACATCGAGGTCGTCTTCCAGAGCGCCGGCGCCATGCCGGGTGCCCTGTTCGACACGCAGATCGCGGCCGGCCTGCTCGGCATGCAGCCGCAGATAGGGTACGCAGGCCTCGTCAAGGCGCTTTTCGACGTCGACCTCCCCAAGACGCACACGCGCGCCGACTGGTCGCAGCGCCCGCTGCCTGACGCGCTGCTGCATTATGCCGTCGAGGACGTCGAGCACCTGCTGCCGGCCTTCGAGTTGCTCGTCGACCGTCTCGACAAGGCCGGCCGCAAAGGCTGGGCGGAGCAGGATTCCCGGCTGCTCTTGGACGAATCGCTGTACGCGTTCGACGGGGCCCAGGCGATAGAGCGGCTCAAGGGCGCGCGCAACATGCGCGGACGGCGGCGGTCGGCGGCCGAACGGCTGGCCGTGTGGCGGGAGACGGAAGCTGCACGCCGCAACCGGCCGCGCCAGTGGATTCTCCGCGACACCGCATTGCTGGAACTCGCCCAGAAGCTCCCGGAGACCCTGGCGGCCCTGCGCGGTATCGACGGCCTGCCGCCGAAGCTGGTGGGCCGTGCCGGCGAGGAGTTACTGGACGTGCTGGCGCAGGCGGCGCAGGACGATCACGACTACCGCCCCCCGCCGGCGCCGAACGAACAGCAGAAGAAGTTGCAGAAGGCCATGCAGGCGGCCGTGGCGAAGTGCGCGGACGAGCTCGGGATCAGCCCGGAACTGGTCGCGTCGCGCAAGGAGCTGTCGGCCGCGATCCTGTCGGGCGACACGGCTTCGCGCGTGTTCCGGGGCTGGCGCCGGCCGCTGATCGGCGAGCGGCTGCTGCAGCTCCTATAGCGCCGCTACGAGCCTCTCGTATACCTCGTCGACGGACCCTTCGGCATCGATCGTGGTGAGCTTGCCGCGCGTCCGGTAGTAGTCGATGACGGGCTCGGTCTGCTCCCTGTAGACGTCCAGCCGGCTGCGTATGGTCTGCTCGTTGTCATCCTCGCGCTGTATGAGTTCGCCGCCTGCCTTAAGGCATTCGTCGATCTCCTCCTGCGACGAGAAGTGGACGTTCAGGAGCTTGCCGGTCAGGGAACAGGTCCGGCGGCCGGTCAGGCGTTTCATGAGGATGTCGAAATCGACGTCCATGAGCACCGCCGCATCCAGCGGTACCTCGAGTTCATCCAGCAGCTCCTCGAGGTCGGAAGCCTGCTGCCGCGTACGCGGGAAGCCGTCGAGTATGAAACCGTCGGCCGCGTCCGGCCTGGCGAGGCGCTCGCTGATGATGCCGAGCATGATGTCGTCGGAAACGAGCTTGCCCGCCTCCATGATCTCCTTCGCCCTGGCACCGAAGCGCGTGCCGGCGGCTACCGCCTCGCGCAGCATGTCACCCGTCGATATCTGTGGAATATTCCTGTCGGCTTCGAGTTTCTTGGCCTGCGTACCCTTCCCCGACCCTGGCGCACCCAGCAAAACAATTCGCATTTTTGTTTCCCGAAACGATTCAAAGACGGCAACCGGGCCGATGCCCGGGTTGCCTGGCGACGCTACCGGCAACGGCGCGCGAGGTCAATTCGACTAAGGCCGCACTCGTGATCCGGGCGCGGCTTTCCGTTATGCTGTGGCGCCTTCAGTACAGCAGCCAGAGGAAGCCGAAGAATGCCCGCAAGAAACGCGTTTTATGCCCAGTCCGGCGGTGTCACCGCCGTGATCAACGCCACGGCCTGCGGGGTGATCGAGACCGCCAGGAAACATCGCGGCAAGATCGCCAACGTCTATGCCGGGCGCAACGGCATCATCGGCGCACTCACCGAGGACATGATCGACACGAACAGGGAGCCGGCCAGCAACATCGCGGCGCTGCGCCATACCCCGGGAGGGGCGTTCGGCTCGGCACGGTACAAGCTCAAGGGCATCGAGGAGAACCGCGCGGAGTACGAGCGCCTGATCGACGTGTTCCGCGCCCACGACATCGGCTATTTCTTCTATAACGGCGGCAACGATTCGATGGACACCGCGCACAAGGTGTCGCAGATCGCCAGGAAAATGGGCTTCCCGGTGCAATGCCTCGGCATCCCCAAGACCGTCGACAACGACCTGCCCGTGACCGACAACTGCCCGGGCTTCGGCTCGGTCGCCAAGTACGTGGCCGTCTCGACGCAGGAGGCGGCGCTGGACGTGCTGTCGATGGCGAAGACCTCGACGAAGGTCTTCATCCTCGAGGTCATGGGACGCCACGCGGGCTGGATCGCGGCGGGCGTCGGGCTCGCGGGCAGCAAGCCCGGCGACGCGCGGCACATCATCCTGTTCCCGGAGGTGCCGTTCGACGAGCAGGCATTTCTCAAGCGGGTGCGCGATTGCGTCGAGCGCTACGACTATTGCGTGATCGTCGTCAGCGAGGGCGCGTGCTACGAGAACGGCCGGTTCCTCGCCGAAGCGGGCACCCGCGACGCATTCGGGCATGCCCAGCTCGGCGGCGTGGCCCCCGTCGTGGCGCAGATGGTGCGCGACAACCTCGGCTTCAAGTACCACTACGCCGTGGCGGACTACCTGCAACGCTCGGCGCGGCACATTGCCTCGGCGACCGACGTGAAGCAGGCCTATGCAGTCGGCAAGGCGGCGGTCGAGTTCGCGGTGAAGGGCAAAACGGCGGTCATGCCGGTCATCGAGCGGGTCTCGGACAAGCCCTATCGCTGGCGGATCGGCGAAGCGCCCCTGTCGCGGGTCGCCAACAAAGAAAAGATGCTGCCCGCAAAATTCATCACCAAGGACGGTTTCGGCATCACCGCGGCGGCGCGGCGGTATCTCCAGCCGCTGATCCGCGGGGAGGATTATCCTCCTTACGTCAATGGGTTACCGAAGTACGTGACACTCAGGAACGTTCCTGTTGCAGCGCAGCTAAAGACGAAATTTATGGTATGATGCGCGCCCGGTCGGGGGTCGGCCTTGCAGCATTTTGGGGAATGCGGCCCGCGGCCTGATAATTAACAGCGGCTCGGACACAACAACAAAGCCGGTACCCATAGTCGCCGGCGGCGAATTCGTTCGATCCGCAAATTAAAAAAAGAGTCGGGAGACAATCTAATGAGTAACGAGTTGGCCCTGTGGCTCTCGATCGGTGCGGGCGGCCTGGCCGTACTGTTCGGGATCATTTCTTCGCAGTGGATTCTCAAGCAGCCGGCCGGCAACGCCCGGATGCAGGAGATCGCACAAGCTATCCAGGAAGGCGCCAGCGCCTACATGAACCGGCAGTACGGCACGATCGCCATCGTCGGCGTCGTGCTGTTCCTCGTCCTGGGCATCGCACTGGACTGGTATACGGCCATCGGCTTCGCGATCGGCGCCGTTTTCTCGGCCCTCGCGGGCTACATCGGCATGTACGTGTCGGTGCGCGCCAACGTGCGCACGGCCGAGGCTGCGACCAAGGGTGTCAATCCGGCGCTGAACATCGCCTTCAAGGGCGGCGCGATCACGGGCATGCTCGTGGTCGGCCTCGGCCTGCTGGGCGTGGCCGGTTATTACCTGCTCCTGACCGGCATGGGCGCCAGCGCCGACAAGGCCATCCACGCGCTCGTCGGCCTCGCCTTCGGCGGCTCCCTGATCTCGATCTTCGCCCGACTGGGCGGCGGCATCTTCACCAAGGGTGCCGACGTTGGCGCGGACCTCGTGGGCAAGGTCGAAGCCGGGATTCCCGAGGACGACCCGCGCAACCCGGGCGTGATCGCCGACAACGTCGGTGACAACGTCGGCGACTGCGCCGGCATGGCCGCCGACCTGTTCGAGACGTACGCGGTCACGATCATCGCGACGATGCTGCTCGGCAGCATGCTCGTCGGCGAAGTCGGCTCGGCCGCCGTGGTCTACCCGCTGGTCCTCGGCGCGGTTTCCATCGTGGCGTCGATCATCGGCACGTTTTTCGTCAAGACGTCCGACGGCGGCAAGATCATGGGCGCGCTGTACAAGGGCATGATTGCTGCCGGCGTGCTCGCAGCTATCGCCTTCTACCCCATCACCAACATGATGATGGGCCCCGGCGGCAACGCGACCGGCATCTACGGCTCTGCGCTCATCGGTCTCGCGCTGACGGCCGCGATGGTCATGATTACCGAGTACTACACGGGCACCGAGTTCAAGCCCGTGCGGACTATCGCCAATGCATCGCTCACGGGCGACGCCACCAACATCATCGCAGGCCTCGGCATCTCGATGAAGGCCACGGCGCTGCCGGTACTTGCGGTATGCGCCAGCATCTGGGGCGCGTTCGCGCTGGCTCCCGAGGGCGACATGCTCGCCGGCCTTTACAACATCGCGATTGCGGCCACGAGCATGTTGTCCATGACCGGAATCGTGGTCGCGCTGGATGCATTCGGCCCGATTACCGACAACGCGGGCGGCATCGCGGAGATGTCGGATCTGCCCCCGGACGTGCGCAACATCACCGACCGGCTCGACGCCGTGGGCAATACGACGAAGGCTGTGACGAAAGGCTACGCCATCGGATCGGCGGGCCTGGCGGCCCTGGTCCTGTTCGCCGACTACACCAATGCACTGAGCAGAGAGGGCATCGACGCGGTCTTCAGGCTCAACGACCACCTCGTGATCATCGGTCTCTTCATCGGCGGCCTGGTTCCCTACCTGTTCGGCTCCATGGCCATGGAAGCGGTCGGCCGTGCCGCGGGTTCGGTCGTGACCGAGGTTCGCCGCCAGTTCAAGGAAATCCCGGGGATCATGGAAGGCACCGCCAAGCCGGACTACAGCCGTGCCGTCGACCTGCTGACCAAGGCGGCGATCAAGGAAATGATCGTACCGTCACTGCTGCCGATCCTGGTGCCGCTCGCCGTGGGCATCCTGCTGGGACCGAAAGCGCTCGGCGGATTGTTGCTCGGCACGATCATCACCGGCCTGTTCGTCGCTATCTCCATGACGGCGGGCGGCGGTGCATGGGACAACGCCAAGAAGTACATCGAGGACGGCAACTGCGGTGGCAAGGGCTCGGACGCGCACAAAGCGGCCGTGACCGGCGACACCGTCGGCGACCCGTACAAGGATACGGCGGGTCCCGCCATCAACCCCCTCATCAAGATCATCAACATCGTTGCGTTGCTGATGGTTCCGCTGCTCGCCTGAGCCAACGCGGAAGCTGCTACGAGAAACCGCCCGGCGATCGCCGGGCGGTTTTTTTTTGGTTCTTCGCACATTACCGGGATTTGTCCTATTTTTCGCTGATTGCTGAGGCGAGGAGAGGACGATGGGTCGGGACGAGGAGCTGTTAGCGGCATTGGGTGGTTGGTCGGGCTTCGAGATCGCGGATTTCGAACGCCGGGGCGGTGACCCGGAAGAGATCTGGATTACCTTGCGGCGCCGTGCCGATACGCTGCTGTACTGCGGTGAGTGCGGCCGCGAGGCGTCACGCATCCACGAGTACCAGGAGCGGGTGGTGCGTGATCTGCCGCTGTTCGATGCCCGGACGTATCTGCGGATCGAGAGCTGCCGCGTATGGTGCGAACACTGTGGCGGGCCGAAGCGCCAACGCATCGAGTGGGTGGATGAGCAGCAGCGGCTGACGAAGCGGCTGGCCGAGT
>DATIUU010000118.1:0-12405 GCA_035466635.1 Woeseiaceae bacterium | reverse complement strand
GTGACGTTCACGATTGCCGCGGACGGCAGCTTCGTCGGCCAGAATACGCTCGGCTGCAACTCGATGGGTCAGTTCGCCGTCATCGATGCGGACTTCAACCTCTATGAAGTGCAGAGCACGATCGCCGATTGCGCGCTGGCCGGCGATTACATAGGTCTCGCGTTTCTCGCCGACCTGCTCGCGCCGAACGATGCGCTGATTCTCGCGAACGACAACGGCTCGCGGGCGTTTGTCACCGGCTTTCAGAAGTAGGCCGTTTGACGCCGGGACCCCGACGGGTCCCGGCCTTCGACCGGGAGCAAGACCGCAGGCATAATGAATTCCCCGACAGGTGACGAGAGCGCACCGCGCAGATACCTGCATGAATGAACTCGTGACGGCACATGCGGCGCTCGCCCGCTGGGCGAACACGATGCCGGAACGCGAATTCCTGCATCAGCCGGCGCACGGCCGGCTGCGTGTCACGACCTGCCGCGAGGCCGAGGACCAGGCACGGCGCATGGCGGCGGCGCTGCGCGCGCTGGGCATGAAGCCCGGCGACAAGGTCGCGATTCTCGCCAAGAACAGCGCCGAGTGGGTACTCGCGGACCTTGCGATTGCCATGGCCGGGCTGGTGTCGGTCCCCATCTACCCGACCGCCAGCGCCGATACGGTCGCGTACATCATCGGCCACAGCGAGGCAAAGGCGATCTTCGTCGGCAAACTCGACGAGCCCGATGCCATCGGCGCTGCCATCCCCGACACGCTGCCGACGATCGCGTTTCCCTATCCGACCGCCGCGTGCCGGCACGACTGGCAGGAACTGGTCGACAACGCCGAACCGCTCCCCGTGCCGAACGAACCGGCGCCGGAGGATGTCATGACGATCCTCTACACGTCGGGCAGCACCGGGCGGCCCAAGGGCGTCGTCATCAGCTATCGCGCCTACGTGTACGGCTGCACGGCGGCGCTCGGCGTCATGGGCATCGGAACCGAAGACCGGGTGCTGTCCTACCTGCCGCTGTCGCACGTGACGGAACGCATGGCGCTCATCGGCCCTTCGATCTGCGCGGGTGCGAAGATCTTCTTTGTCGAATCGCTGCGCACCTTCGTGCACGACCTGAAAACAGCGAAGCCGACGGGCTTCGGCTCGGTGCCCAGGCTGTGGGTCAAATTCCAGGCCGGCATTCATTCGAAAATCCCGCCCGCGAGACTGCGCTTGCTGCTGGCGATCCCGCTCATCGGCCGCATCGTGGCACGCCGCATCCGGGACGGCATGGGCTTCGAGGATTGCACGAAGTTCGCATCGGGCAGCGCGCCGATCTCGCCGCATACGCTCCGCTGGTACCGGAAACTCGGCATCGACATCGGCGAAGGCTGGGGCATGACCGAGACGAGCGGACTGTCCTGCGCGAACATCCCGTTCGAGGCGCGGCGCCTCGGCACCATCGGCGTGCCGGTCGACGGCACGGAGCTGAAAATCTCTGCGGAAGGCGAGTTGCTGATCCGGTCCCCGGGGCTGTTCACGGAGTATTTCAAGCAGCCCGAACTCACTGCCGAGGCCTTCACGAAAGACGGCTTCTTCCATACCGGCGACCGCGCGGAGTGGGACGAGGAGCGCGTCGGCTACCGTATTACCGGGCGCGTCAAGGACATCTTCAAGACCGCCAAGGGAAAGTACGTGGCCCCTGTCCCGATCGAGAGCCGGTTATCGTCGAACCCGCTCCTGGAGCAGGTTTGCGTGCTCGGCGCGGTCATGCCGGCCCCGGTGGCGATCGTCGTGCTGTCCGACGCGGCGCAGCACCTGCCGAAGGAAAACGGGGAAAAGAGCCTCGGCGCAACGCTCGCGGACACCAACAAGCACCTCGAATCTCACGAACGCCTGTCCGGCGTCATTATCGTAGACGAGGAGTGGACGACCGGGAACGGCCTGCTGACGCCGACCCTCAAGATCAAGCGGGACGACCTGGAAGCACGCTACGGCTCCATGGCGGACAGGAAACCCGGCAAGCCGGTGGCCTGGGAAAACGAGCTGTAGAAAGCAGCGCGCACCGGCTCCGGGCCTGTACACTGATTCCCGTGAAGGAAGCCGATACGGAACCACGGGCCACACGCTGGCGGCGAATCCGCTCAGTGGCGCAGAACGTCGCGCTGTTCGCGGCCGTCTTCATTGCCGTCACCGCCTGGCAGTCGCGCAACATGCTGGACACCGGCGGCGAGGCGGCACCCGCGCTTCGTGGTACGACGCTCGCGGGCGAGCCCTACGATCTCGTCAACGCCGGCGACCGGCCCGCGCTGGTCTACTTCTTTGCACCGTGGTGCAAGGTTTGCGCCGCGAGTGCCGGCAACCTCGAGCGGCTGCGGCGCTGGCGCGACGAGTCCGAACTAGAGATGGTTGCCGTCGCACTAAGCTGGGACTCGGCCGAGGAAGTGCGCGATTACGTCGAGCGACACGAACTCGATTTGCCCGTGGTCCTGGGCGATGCGAACGTTGCCCGGAACTGGCAGATCTACGCCTTCCCGTCCTACTACGTCGTCGACAGCAAGCAGCGCATCGCGCGGCGCGACGTCGGCTACAGCAGCCAGCTCGGGCTGTTGTGGCGCGCGTGGCTCGTCGACTGACGCGCCTGTTTTTGCTACCGTCTCGCGCTGCCGCAACCCGCTATCGCCATGGTCAGTAAACCCGAACCCGCCTCCGGGCAGGCGCCTTCCACCCTGCTCACCCGGGCGCAAGCCCTGTTCGGGCGTGCGCCGAAGCGCACCGCGGCAGGCGTATTGCTGGTCCTCTTCGCCGTCTATGCGCTGTATCTGTCGATCAGCGTCATCGTCGCCTTCGAAGGCCGCCGCTGGGACATCCCGGCACGCGTCTACGCCGCGCCGCTGGAAATCTACGCAGGCATCGCGCTTACGCCCGCCGAATTGTCGGCCGCGCTCGACCAGACGGGCTACCTGCGCGTGGACGAGGTGCGGCATGCCGGTGAGTATGCGTTGCACGACGACCGGATCCTGCTGCGCACGCGTTCGTTCCAGCACTGGGACGCACTGGAGCCGGAGCAGTCAGCCGTCATCGAGTTCGACGCTGAGCGCATTTCCGCCATGCGCAACGAGTGGAACGAGACGCTGCCGCTGTTGCGACTCGAGCCGATGCGTCTCGGCAGCCTGTTCGCGTCCCACCACGAAGATCGCATTCTCGTCGCTCAGGAAGACATCCCGCCGCTCCTCGTCAGCGCCCTGAAGACCATCGAGGACCGCCGCTTCGACTCGCATTTCGGCCTCGACTTCCGTGCGATCGCCCGTGCGGCTTTCGTCAACGTTCGCCAGGGCGGCATTCGACAGGGCGGCAGCACGCTGACGCAGCAACTCGTGAAGAGCTACTTCCTCGACAGCCGCCAGACCTTCAGCCGCAAAATTCGCGAAGCGATCATGGCGGTCGCGCTCGAGCTGCGCTACGACAAGGACGAGCTGCTGCTGGCCTACGTCAACGAGATCTACCTAGGCCAGCAGGGCTCCCGCGCGATCCACGGCTTCGGGCTCGCGAGCGAGTTCTATTTCTCGAAGCCGCTGTCCCGGCTCGAGCTGCACGAGATCGCTTTGCTGGTGGCGATCGTCAAGGGCCCGTCGTACTACGACCCGCGGCGCCACGGCGAGCGGGCGCGCGAGCGCCGCAACCTCGTGCTCGCCACACTTTCCGGGCACGGCGTTATCGATGAGCAGGCGGCAATCACGGCGAGCGCGCGGCAACTCGGCATCGGTAACCACGGCCTGTTGTCCCGCTACCAGCCGGCTTACATGGACCTGGTGCGGCGGCAGCTTGCCGCCGACTTTCCGCTCGACGACCTCGCGACCGAGGGTCTGCGCATCTTCACGAGTCTCGACCCGCGCATCCAGCTGCTGGTGGAGCGCGAACTCGCGGCCGGGCTCGAGCGGCTGCAGCCGGCCGAAAACGGCGACGCCGTGCCGCTCGAGGGCGCCGCTATCGTCACGCGCCCGCAAAGCGGCGAGGTGGTCGCGATGGTGGGCGGCCGCGACGTCGAATTCGACGGCTTCAACCGCGTAACCGATGCGAGGCGGCCCATCGGTTCGCTGGTCAAGCCCGTGGTGTATCTCGCCGCGCTGCAAGCGGGCGGCTACACGCTCGCGAGCATCGTGAGCGACGAGCCCATCGAGATCGAGCTCGACAACGGCGATACCTGGGCGCCGCAGAATTTCGACCGGGCGTCCCACGGCGACGTGCCGCTGTTGCGCGCACTGGGCGACTCCTACAACCAGGCGACGGTGAGACTCGGCATGGCGATCGGCGTGGACGCGGTCGCCGGGTTGCTGCACGACCTCGGCCTGGAGCGCCGGCCCGACCCGAACCCGTCGCTGCTGCTGGGCGCCATCGAGATGTCGCCGTTAGAGGTTGCGCAGGTGTATAACAGCCTGGCGAACGGCGGATTTCGCATGCCCCTGCGCGCGCTGCGTTCGGTGGTCGACGCGGCGGGCAAGCCGCTCGTCCGCTACCCGCTCGAACTGCTGCCGGCGGCCGACACCGACGCCGTGCAACAGGTCAACCTCGCGATGGTGCAGGTGCTGGAACATGGCACGGGGTACGCGGCGAAGGCGGTGCTGCCGGCCGGTCTCGTGGCGGCCGGCAAGACGGGCACGTCCGACGACTTTCGCGACAGCTGGTTCGCGGGCTTCACGAACGACCACCTCGCGGTCGTGTGGGTTGGTAACGACGCCAACGAGCCCGTCGGCCTTACGGGGTCGTCCGGCGCCCTGAACATCTGGGCGCCGGTGATCGCGGGGATCGACGATACGCGCGGCTTCGATCCCGCCCCGTCGCCCGCACTCGAGTTCGCCTGGCTCGACTACGACACGGGTCTCGGCACTTACGAGGGTTGCGGCCGGTCCGCGCGCGTCGCACTGCCCGTGGACAGCCGGATACCGCGGCTCGCGGGCTGCGGCCCGGGACTCCGCGAACTGGGGAATCGCGCCAAACGCTGGCTCGAGGGGAACAAACGATGATCAGGACCGGCATTTTCGTTCTACTGGCCGTCGCGCTGTCCGCCTGCGCGCAGCTGCCCGGCACGCCGGGCACCGCGGGCAGCCGGGAACCGGCAGCGCTGCCCGAGACCGGCACTCCTGCGCCGGCGAGCCCGACGGCCGCCCTGCTGGAGCAGGGCCGCAGGCAATCGGCCGACGGCGACTACGACCACGCGGTCGCGTCGATCGAGCGCGCCCTGCGCATCGAGCCCGGCAATCCCTGGCTGTGGCTCGAGCTCGCGCAGATTCACCGCTCGGCCGGCAACGAGCGCCAGGCCGACGGGCACGCGAGGAAGGCCTTGAGCCTCGCCGGCACGGACCGCGCCGCCGAACAGGCCGCGCGCCGGTTCCTGGGAGAATAGATGGCGTCGAACCCGGTCCGGTACCGCCTCGAAGGCAGCGTCGCCACCATTTGCATCGACGACGGCAAGCGCAACGCGTTGTCGCCCGGCGTGCTGCGCGAAATTTACGCGGCCTTCGACCAGGCCGAGTCGGACCGCGCGCTGGTCGTACTGACCGGCCGTGAGTCGGTCTTCTCCGCCGGCTTCGATCTCAACGTAATGAAGCGCGGCGGCCCGAAGGCGATCGGCATGCTGCGTTCGGGATACGCGCTGACCGCGCGCGTCATGGCCTACCCGCACCCGGTGATCGCGGCCTGCAACGGTCACTCGTTCGCGATGGGCGTGTTCCTGATGCTGTCGGCCGACTACGTCATCGGCTGCCGCGGCGACTTCAGGATCTCCGCCAACGAGGTTGCCATCGGTCTCACCATGCCGCGCGTTGCGGCAGCGGTGTTACAGCACCGGCTCGATCCGGCGGCCTACCAGCGCGCGGTGACGCTGTCCGAGGAGTTCGGCCCGGAGTCCGCGCTCGACGCGGGCATGTTCGACGAACTCGTGGACCCAAACGACCTGGCGGCGCGCGCCGAAGCCCTCGCGGCCAGGTTCCAGGCGCTGGACGCCCGCGCGCATGCCGCGTCGAAGCGGCGCATTCGTGCATCGCTCATCCGCAGCATTCGCTGGAGCCTGCCGCTCGACCTGTTCGACGCGGTGATGATGGGCCTGCGGGGCGCACGGCCGCGCTGAGCCTGCTACGCCGCGATCACGCGAGCACGTTCTTGCTGGCAACACCGATGGGTTCACGATCGACCGCAAGGAGGGCGAGCGGTACCTCGGTATCGAAGTCGCGCTTCTCGCCGGTCAGCGCCTGCGCCAGCATCGAACCGATCGCCGGCGCGAGCTTGAAACCGTGGCCGCTAAACCCGTTGGCGACCCAGAAGCCGTCCATCCCGGTGGGGCCGAGAACCGGGTGCACGTCCTCGAGGTTGGTGGTGTAGAGACCGCAGTAGCCGCGCACCCGGCCGCTGGCCGGGAGTGCCGGCAGGCGATGATGCAGCGCGTGCAGGTTGATCGCTTCGAACTCGTGGTCGGTCTCGGTGCGGAAGTCGTCCGGGTCGGCGACGGCCTCGCGTTCGTCTTCCTCGCGCACGGAGCCGATCACGAGCTGCTGGCCGTTGTTCTGGGTGCGGAAATAGATGCCGCCTGCCAGGTCGGCCGTGACCGGGATGTGGCCCTGCAGTGCCGCGGGCCGGTCGCGGTACAGGACCTGGATGCGTGTCGGTACCAGCGTCCAGGGCAGCTCCAGCCCGACCATCCGTGACAGGCTGTTGCACCAGGGGCCGGCCGCGTTGATCACCAGGGGCGTCGCCAGTTCGCTGCCATCGTCGAGCGACACGCCGGTGACGCGGCCGCCGCTGCTGTCGATACCGGTCACGCGGCACCGGAACCGCACCTCGACGCCCGCATGCCTGCAGGCCTCGACGAGATCGCGGGCCGCGGCCACGGGATCGACGTGCCCGCCCTCGACTTCGAACAGGTTGCGGCCGCCGCCGACGCAGTCATGGGATTCGCCGGTCTCGAGGTCGGGCGCCAGCGTGCACGTGCTGAGCGCGGGAAACCGTTCTGCGATGTCGTCATCGTCGAGGACCTCGGCTGCCACGCCGAAGCCCTGCATGCGCTGCACCTCCCGGCCGGCCCACTCCCGGTCGCCGCCCGGCATCCACAGCACCCCGTCCTCGTGAAAATCCGCCGCGGGATTCCCGAGCCGGGTGAATGCGCCCCAGTGCCGATACGCCTGTATGCCGTCGCGCGCGAGCAACAGCATCTCGTCGCGCGAGTAGCGCACGCGGCAGATCGCCGATGATGCGCCCGTCGACCCCTCGCCGACCGCCGCCCCTTTCTCGATGACCGCGATGCGCAGCTTCGATCGCCGCGCCAGTTGCCAGGCGATGGACAGGCCGATGATGCCTGCTCCGGCGATGACTACGTAGTATTGCTTCATGCCTGGCTGCTCGCGGGGGGTTGTGCCTGCCGGTTACTCGCGGCTGAGCAGGGACTTCAGCCGATCCAGCGTCGTCGGATCGTCCTCGATAAACAGCCTGTCGCCGAATCGCAGTTTGCCGATGCGCTCTTCGATCGCCCCGGAGTGCTCGGTGAGACACGCCACCTGATCAAGCAAGTCCTGCAGTTCACCATTCAGGCCATCTGCTTCGGCCTGTGTTTCGGCCAGCGCAGCCGCCGAGTCCCGGACCTTTCGGCTGGCATCACTCATGCCGGCACCCAGTTCGGCGACGTCGGCCGCGAACTTCGTCGCACGGCGAAGCACCTGGCGCATGGCTTCGTTCTTGGCCTCCAGGTAAGAGTGTATGACGAGGTCAACATCGAGGAGCACTGCCTTGCAGACGGCCTGGATCGTCTCGCAGGCAGCCCTGCCCTCATTCTCCGCCTCCTTGCAGATGCACTCGATGAACCCGGTCAGCATCTTGCTGTAGCTGCCGATATACCAACTCGGCGCCAGCCCGACACGCGCATGCGTGCGGCCGATCTTGTCCGTCTTGTTGAAATAGGAACTCTTGTAGTGCCCCCCGAAAAGCTCTTCGAGCCAGTGCGCCTTCTGCGATGCGCGGGCTCGATTGATGGACTCTTCGTCCTCGAACAGCGCCTTGAACTCCGGGTAGGACAGTATGTGAGCATAGAAGCGCTCGAGCATTTGGTCCATCTCCGGCTCGAGGTACTGCCGTGCTTGCTGCAGCTCGACGATATCGTGTTCGTCGATTTCGAGAAATCGCAGTCGATCTTCAATGAGCTCCGTGTATGGCATGGGCTTGTCCTCGTCCGCCCGGGAAACAGGCTATGCGCTCAAGGCTCACCTGTACAGGTTGACATTATCGGCCCGGCAAGGGAAGCGAGATACGTATTTGGACCTACTGGCACGCGGGAAACCGCGGCCAGGCCGCCGTGCCGGGCCGTCAGGGGGTTGACTGAATACCCGGCCGCGCTCTGCGAAGAGGCTCTCGGGTCTCACCGCCTTGCAATGCCGTAGATGTTCTTCAGCACCGCAGACTGGAACAGCACTGCCGACCACAGAGTGACCGCACAAACGAAACCGAGGATCACGAGCATGCGCCCGTAGGGCTCGCCGTGCAGGGCGCGTATCTGCGCGATCTCATACATGGTGCGCAGCCACTCCAGTGCGCCGAGCACCAGGACGACCTGCATGACCCGGGCCACCCAGGGGCGGCGCAGGAACAGCAGTGCGATGAGCAACAGGGCGCCAAACACACCTATGTAGCTGCCGTCGCGAAAGAAGTGCGCGGCAAGCACGATGATGCTCAGGACCACGGGAATGTAGAGCAGTACTCTCTTCATGCCGCGATAACGCGGTTCCGCCCTTCCCGCTTGGCGCGGTACAGGCGGGTATCCGCCTCGTCGAGGAGGGTCCTCGAGTGTGCGTGGTCCCTGATCTCGGCAAGCCCGAAGCTGATGGTTACCGCGAAGTCCGCTGCAATATCCGACCAGTCCGCGCCCTGCACGGCCTGGCGCAGCTCGCTGCAAACCTGCATGGCGCGTTCAACCCCGGTATCGGGGAAATACGGCATGAACTCCTCGCCGCCGTAGCGCGCCACGAAGTCGGTCTTGCGGCAGCCGTCTCGCAGTATGCGCGCCACCCGCTCGAGCACCTGGTCGCCGATCGCATGCGAGTAGCCGTCGTTGATGCGCTTGAAGTGGTCGACGTCGGCAAGTGCCAGCGCACCGCTGCGCCGCCTGCGCTGGGCGATGTCGACCTGCTGCTGCAAATAGCTGTCCGCGTGGCGCCGGTTGGGAAGCCCGGTCAGCTTGTCGTGCGTGGCCTGGCGCTCGAACTCCTCCGCCTGGACCCTGAGATCCTCGGTGCGTTCGTCGACGATCTTCTCGAGGCGCACTCGCATCAGGGCATATTTCATGATAACGAGCATGCCCGCCGCGGACACGGCGAGCAGCAGCACGAAATACGGCAGCGGCTCATTGGTGAACGCGATCGCGAGCACGATACCTGCCGCGGCAGCGACATACTCGACGACCATCGTGAAGCCGTTGAAGACCAGCTTCGGGTCCATATTGCGCAGGTAGAGCATGAACATCATGCCGAGGTCATTGATGAGCTGCATGCTGAGCACGAGTGCCAGCCCGAGCATGCCCGAGCCGAGGTCCAGCGCCGTTACGGGAACTGCACCGCCAATGTGCTCGTACAGCAGTCCGCCGCCGAGGATGACCAGCGTCATCAGGCCAGCGTTGTGCAGCGATGCCGTCACGACCAGCCGCATCGAAACGCCGAGGCGCAATCTTTGCCATGGATAGATCAACGAGGCGAGCCCGTTGACCCACGCCGCGTCGACCGGCCCCAGGACCAGGATGCTCATGACCTGTGCGACGCGATCGAAGGACACGTGCCCGAACACCGGGTGCGGGAACCCGGTTGCGATCGTGAACAGGCCGAACACGAGGAAGAACCCCGCGGTGCCGATGCCGTGTTGCCCGGCCAGGAAGCCCGTATCCCCGGCCGCGACCGCGACGGCAACGACCGCCGTTGCCAGCAGCACGACGGCGTAGACCAGATCGGGCCGCAACAGGCGGTCATCTTCCGGGCGGGTTGTCGGGGCGGCTTCACTCATTTCCGCCCGCAAGTATGCCTTATATGGGCGGACCGGACCGTGATGCGTTTGCCGGATTGTCGCTGGCGTCAGGCCTCGGCCCAGGCCTTTTTCAGCCAGGCCTTCACCTCCTTGTCGACGTCGCCCGGCTTTTCGAGGCGTACGCGGTGCGAGACCATAGCGTTGAAACTCCCCGATTTCTCGAGGCGGCCTGCAGCGGGTTCGCCCTTGAGATTGATGCCGAGGTCGACGCGCGTTCGCGTCGATGGCTGCACGATGGCGAACTGCTTGTTCCGGCGCAGGCTGACGTAGGTCTTCTTCGGCGCGATCTCCACGTCCTTGCCGAGCGCGGTTGCCGCCTTGATGACGGCATCATAGATCGGTCTCAGGTCCGCTTTCGGCCCCGAGTATTGCGCGGCGACCAGGTCCGTTCCTTCGGCAGCCTTGCTGCCGGCGTCGCTCTGCAACACTTTATGAGCAACGAGATTGGCGTAGCCGTGCGTGAGGCCATGGTCGGCTTTCAACGCCCTGACGATCTGGCCGTGCTTCCCGGCGCCGGTCTTCTTCGCGATGGCCAGCCATTGCTCGAGCGTCTTGCCGGTTTTCGATTTCATGTTGGCAACCATCGCGGCCGCCATCTCGTCGGGTGATGCGGGCATTGTTTCCTCTCCTCGATTATTCGGCTTTATCGAGCGGCCAGTTCTCGGCGCGCATGGACTTCGGCATCAACGGCGCCATCAGCGAATACATCGCAAGCGTGATCCTGGCCCCGAACGTGACGTTGCCGGTCTCGACCCAGGCCTTGAAGTTATCGACGATGAAGCGCGAGCCGCTGGCCATCGACTTCTCGCTCTTCGAGCCGGCAAGCACCTGCTCGGTAATGAGCGAAAATTCCGTGCCGCCGTCCTTCTCTGCCAGCAGGTAAGTGACTCTCGATGGCGGATCGGGCAGCGCGGTGAGCCGGAACGTCGTGACGAGCCGATGTGGCGGATCCATCTCGAGGATCCGCCCGATGACCGCAACGGCCTTGCCTTCGTTGGACGCCACGCGGTACGGGTTGCCGGCCGCAAAGCCCGGCGTATCCCAGGAGCCGTTCCAGAAGAACGGCCGGGGCTTCGTCGTTTCCACAAGCTCCGACCAAACCGTCTCGATCGGCGCATTGATCATCACCTTGTAAACCTGCTTTTCCGCATACTTTGTGGCGTTCATTTGCGTTGCTTCCCCCCGCTCTCGTTGTCCCGGTGACGCGTTTCGCTGATGGACTTGATGCGCGTCAGCTGTCCTGCCCAGTAGGCACTGTATTCGGTCGTCCAGCGCTCGTGGATCAATTGTATCGGCACGGCGTTCACATAGAGCTTTCTAACGCGGCCGTCCTTTTCGGACACGATCAGGTTGGCCTCCTCGAGGACCGCCAGGTGCTTCATCACCGCGATGCGGCTGACGTCGAACTTCCCGGCCAGGGACCCGACGGCGATCCCCGGTTGCGCCTTGACGATATCGAGCATGCGCCGCCGGCTTTCGTTGCCGAGCGCCTGCAGTAGCGCATCCATCTCGCGTTCGCTTAACATGTAACCTATAGGTTACTTATTTTTTTACCCCTGTCAATCGCAATCGTAGAGCCATTCGCGGTTCGAGAACCGCTCCTGCAATCGCGCCGTTCACCTGTAGGAGCGGGCCTCGGCCCGCGATCGATGCCGGCTTCGAACCATTCGCGGTTCGAGAACCGCTCCTACAGGCCAGGCGGTACGATCAGCCCCTGTAGGAGCGGGCCCGGGCCCGCGATCCGGTCATCGTCCGTGTACGCGCAATTACGAATGGGCGCCAGCCCGGCGGGCTCCGAGAATCCCCGGCACATGGCGCGTTCCAGCAGAAAACAGGCGGCGGACACGTTCCGCCGCGCCATCGCGCGCAGCAACGAGCTGCACTCGCAGTACCTCGACGATCCGGCCCTGTTCGAGTCCTACGACCGTTTCACCCGCTGGCAACTCGACTACATGCTGCCGTTCTTCGCGGACCTGCTTGAGCCCGAGGGCTATGCCGAGGCAGTGGACTTCATCGTGAGCGACCTCGCGGGTGTCGGCATCAGCGAGCGCGACCGCGACATCGAACGCGCTGCGCCGGTCATCGTGAGGAGCCTGCCGGCGCAGCCGCTCGCGACCGCGGTGGCGGCCGTCGAACTCAACGCCCGCGTACTGCAGATCAACCTGGGTATCTGCCGTGCGCTGCTGGTGAACGGCGAACTGCCGCCGACCATCGGCGAGAATGACTATTACAGCGCCTGCCAGGCAGTGAGTTCATACGATGAATGCATGGAACTCGTGCGCCTCGCGGTCGAGCTCGGCGAAACGCTCAAGCGGCTCGTGCGTGTCCCGTTAATCGGCGGGCTCCTGCGGACGATGCGAAAGCCTGCGCACGCCGCCGGCTTCGGC
>DATIUU010000117.1:0-9350 GCA_035466635.1 Woeseiaceae bacterium | reverse complement strand
CGAATGACGTAACCGTCGTCGACGTTCGTGCCGACGTGCTGCGGGAACTGCAGGACCGGCTGGACATCCGCACGGTCGTCGGGCACGCCGCCTACCCGGAGGTGCTCGAGCGCGCCGGCGCCAACGACGCGGACATCGTCGTCGCCCTGACCGACATGGACGAGATCAACATGGTCGCCTGCCAGGTCGCGTACACGCTGTTTCACACGCCGACCAAGATCGCCCGTATCCGCTCGGCCGAGTACATGAATTCGTCGCGGCTGTTCGCGCAGGACGCCATTCCGATCGACGTCGGCATCAGCCCCGAACAGCTGGTGTGCGAATACGTCGAGCAGCTCATCCTCTACCCGGGCGCCTCGCAGGTGCTCGACTTCGCCGGCGGCCGCGCGCGGCTCGTCGGCGTAATTGCCGATCGCGACGGCCTCCTCGTCGGCCAGCGCATCGCGACGCTCAGGGACCACGTGCCCAACACGGAGGGCCGCATCGCCGCCATCTACCGGCATGGCAAGGCCATGCTGCCGGACGGCGAAACGGTCATCCAGGACGGCGACGAGGTCTTTTTCATCGCCGACCGCAAGGATATCCGCGTGTTCATGAGCGAGATACGGCGCCTCGAGGAACCGGTCCGCCGGGTCGTGATCGCGGGCGGCGGCAACATCGGCGTGCGGCTCGCGCTGGCGCTCGAACAGACCAACCAGGTCAAGATCATCGAGCGCGACCAGGCCCGTGCACGGGTCATCTCGGAGCGGCTCAATCGCGCCATCGTGCTCGTCGGCGACGCCGCCGACGAATAGCTGCTGCTGGAAGAGAACGTCGACAACGTCGACGTGTTCTGCGCGCTCACCAACTCCGAGGAAGCGAACATCCTCAGCTCGATGCTGGCGAAGCGCCTCGGCGCCCACAAGGTGATGGCGCTGATCAACCGTGCATCCTACGTCGATCTCGTGGAGGCCGGCAGCATCGACATCGCCATCTCGCCGCAGCAGGTCACGATCGGCTCGCTGCTCGCGCACGTGCGCCGCGGCGACGTCGTCAAGGTCCATTCGCTGCGCCGCGGCGCCGCCGAAGCCATCGAGGCCATCGCACACGGCACGGAACAGGAGTCGCAGGTCGTCGGCCGCAGGATCGAGGATATCGAGCTGCCGAAGGGCACCGCCATCGTCGCCCTGGTGCGGAACGACAAGGTCATCATTGCGCACCACGACACCGTTATCGAAACCGACGACCACGTCATTCTCTTCATGACCGATCGACGCAAGATCGAGCGCCTCGAGCAGCTGTTCCAGGTCGGCGTAAGCTTCGTCTAGGTATCCGGGGGCGGCATGAACCGGTCCGTCGTACAACGCATTCTCGGGCTGCTGCTGATGATGTTCAGCCTGACCATGCTGCCGCCGATCCTGTTCAGTGTGCTCTACGCGGACGGCGCGTGGCTGCCGTTTATCCAGGGTTTCGCGCTGACGCTGGCCGCGGGCGTGGTGTGCTGGCTCCCGGTCCGCCGCGAGCGCAGGGAACTGCGGCTGCGCGACGGCTTCCTCGTGGTGGCCTCCTTCTGGACGGTCCTCGGCACTTTCGGTGCGGCGCCGCTGTATTTCGCAGACAGCCTGTCGCTGTCGTTCACGGACGCGGTCTTCGAGTCGATATCGGGCCTGACCACCACGGGAGCGACGGTACTCACCGGGCTCGATGCACTGCCGAAGTCGATACTCTATTACCGCCAGCAACTGCAGTGGCTCGGCGGCATGGGCATCATCGTGCTGGCGGTCGCCGTGCTGCCGATGCTCGGGGTCGGCGGCATGCAGCTGTATCGCGCGGAGACGCCGGGGCCGGTCAAGGATACCAAGCTGACGCCGCGCATCACCGAGACCGCGAAGGCCCTCTGGTACGTCTACCTCGGCTTCACGATTGCCTGTTTCGTCTTCTACATGCTGGCCGGCATGGGCTGGTTCGACGCCCTGTGTCACGCTTTTTCCACGGTCGCCATCGGCGGTTTCTCGACGCACGACCTGAGCATCGGGTACTTCGACAGCGCGGCTGTCGACATCGTCGCGATCGTGTTCATGTTCTTCGCCGGCATTAATTTCTCGCTGCACTTCTACGCGTGGCGATACGCGTCCGTCAGGCATTACTCCCGGGATCCCGAGTTCCGCGCCTACGCGTTCATGCTGCTGGTGATCTCGTTGATGGTCATCGCCGCACTGCTGTATTTCGA
Source organism: Woeseiaceae bacterium (assembly GCA_035466635.1). Taxonomy (GTDB): domain Bacteria; phylum Pseudomonadota; class Gammaproteobacteria; order Steroidobacterales; family Woeseiaceae; genus UBA1847. The sequence goes on along the minus strand of DATIUU010000117.1, from coordinate 7,141 downwards.
CACTTTCGGGAGCGCCGGCGACAGCATCGTCACCGGTCTTTTCCAGGCGGTATCCATCGCCACGACGACGGGCTTCACGACCTCCGACTTTTCCGCGTGGCCCACGGCCATACCGGTGCTGCTGATATTCGCGAGCTTTATCGGCGGTTCGGCCGGTTCCACGGCCGGCGGCATCAAGGTCATTCGCTGGCTGCTGGTTTACAAGCAGGGCGTCCGCGAGATCGTGCGGCTCGTGCATCCGTCGGCCGAGATCCCCGTCAAACTCGGTAACAAGGCGGTCCCGTACCGGGTCGTGGACGCCGTGTGGGGTTTCTTCTCGATCTACGTGATCGTCTTTGCGGCGATGATGCTGGCGATGATGGCCACGGGTCTCGACCAGGTAACCGCGTTTTCGGCCGTCGCGGCAACGCTCAACAACCTCGGCCCCGGTCTCGGCGACGTATCGAAGGGGTTCATGACGGTATCCGATATCGGTAAATGGATCGCGATCGTCGGCATGCTGCTCGGGCGCCTCGAGATCTTCACACTGCTCGTGCTCATCACGCCGACGTTCTGGCGGCGCTGAGCCTTGAACGACGCACCCGTCCGGCATCGCGTCCTCGACGCCCTCGACAGGATCAGCGTCGTCACGGGCCGGCTTACGTCCTGGCTGACGCTGCTCATGGTAATCGTGACCGTCGTCATCGTCGTCATGCGCTACGCGTTCGATGCCGGGGCCGTCTGGCTGCAGGAGTCGGTCGTGTGGATGCACGCGGTCGTGTTCATGGTCGGCGCCGCGTACACCCTGCAACAGGACGACCACGTCCGCGTCGATATCTTCTATCGCGACATGAGCAGGCGGCGCCGCGCCTGGGTCGACCTGCTCGGCACGCTGCTGTTCCTGCTGCCGCTGTGTGCGGTCCTCGGCTACAAGTCCTGGGATTTCGTGGCGGTCTCCTGGCGGCTCGCCGAGTCGTCCCGCGAACCCGGCGGCATGCCGTACCCGTTCGTGCCCCTGCTCAAGTCGGTCCTGCTGGTCATGCCGCTCTTGCTTTGCGTGCAGGGCGCGGCGCTGCTGATCAGGTCACTGCAAGTCATCCGGGGGCGTGCCTGATGGAGTGGATGGCACTGCTGCTGTTCGTCAGCGTGATCCTGACGCTGCTCGCCGGCTTCCCGGTGGCGTTCACGCTCGGCGGGACTGCGCTGGCGTTCGCGGCCGTGGGCGCCGTCACGGGCACGTTCAACGATGCCCTGCTTTCCAGCCTGCCCAACCGGGTGTTCGGCATCATGGGCAACGAAACACTCGTCGCGGTACCGTTGTTCGTCTTCATGGGCGTCACGCTCGAGCGCGCACGCATTGCCGAGGAGCTGCTGGACACGCTCAGCCGGCTGTTCGGCAGCCTGCGCGGCGGCCTCGGCATCTCGGTAACGCTCGTCGGCATGCTGCTGGCGGCGAGCACCGGTATCGTCGGCGCGACCGTGGTGACGATGGGCCTGTTGTCGTTGCCGACCATGCTGCGGCGCGGCTACTCGCCCGAGGTAGCCACCGGCACGATCTGTGCCTCGGGAACGCTCGGCCAGATCATCCCACCGTCGATCATCCTCGTGATGCTCGGTGATGTGATGTCGAGCGCCTACCAGCAGGCGCAGGTGGAGATGGGTATCTTCTCGCCCAAGACCGTGTCGGTCGGCGACCTGTTCGCCGGCGCGCTGGTCCCGGGCCTGTTGCTCGTCGTTCTCTACGTGCTCTACCTGCTGGGCGCGGCGTTCTTCAGGCCTGCGCTGATGCCCGCCTACGAGCGCGATGCCGAGGACACGGTTTCGATTGCGCAGTTCCTGCATGCGCTGTTACCGCCGCTGGCGCTCATTTTCGCGGTACTCGGCTCGATCCTCGCCGGTCTCGCGACGCCCACCGAGGCAGCGGGCGTCGGTGGCATGGGCGCGCTGCTGCTGGCCCTGGCGCGGCGCGAGATCGATCTCGCGCGCCTGCGCGACATCATGCAGGCGACGCTGAAGATCAGCAGTATGGTGTTCCTGATTCTCATCGGCGCTTCGATTTTCTCGCTGGTATTCCGCGGCTTCGGCGGCGACGACGGGGTGCACGCGATTCTCGAGGCCCTGCCCGGTGGCGTCGTGGGCGCCCTGGTCGTCGTGATGCTCGTGATGTTCCTACTCGGCTTCGTGCTCGATTTCATCGAGATCACCTTCGTGGTCGTGCCGATCGTCGGGCCCGTGCTACTCGCCATGGGGCTGGACCCCGTGTGGCTCGGCGTGATGATCGCGATCAACCTGCAGACATCGTTCCTGACGCCGCCGTTCGGTTTCGCGCTGTTCTACCTTCGGGGCGTGGCGCCGCCGGCCGTCACGACACAACAGATCTACCGTGGCGTGGTGCCGTTCATCGCGATCCAGCTCGGCGCGCTGCTCCTGATCGCGCTGTTTCCCGAGCTCGTCACCTGGCTGCCCGGGAAGATCTACGGGCGTTGAGCCCGCTCCTGCGGCGGCGGTTGTCAGCGTCGCGTCGCGAGGAACGCCTGCTCCGTGATGCGCTGGTTCGGAATCGATTGCGCGAGGAACGACGACCACGACTCGTGGATCCTCGCCGCCATCGGGTCGCTCGCAACCATCTCCGCCACGATCTCCTGCGCGATCGACTTGAGGTACTGCAGCACGTCGTCCGGGAACTGCCGCAGTTCGACGTCCGGGTCCGCCATGAGCTGCTCCAGCGCAACGGCGTTGCCGTGCGTGTACTCGGCCTGCATGTCGGTGGTGATCGCCTGGCAGGAAATCTCGATGATCGCCTGCAGATCCGGCGGCAGGGAGTCCCAGGCCTGGCGGTTGACGTAGGCCTGCAACGCGGGCGCGGGCTCCTGCCAGCCGGGGTAGTAGTAGTACTTGGCGACGGTGTGCAGGCCGAGGGTGATGTCGTTGTAAGGACCGACCCACTCGGTCGCGTCGATGGCGCCGGTCTGCAGCGACGTGAATATCTCCGAAGCCGGCAGCGTCACCGGGGTGCCGCCGGCGCGGCGCAGCACTTCGCCGCCGAGGCCCGGGATGCGCATCTTGAGCCCCTTGAGGTCGGCGATCGAGTTGATCTCCTTGTTGAACCAGCCGCCCATCTGCACGCCGGTGTTGCCGCAGGGGAACGGCACGAGATTGAACGGCTCGTAGAGTTCGCGCCAGAGGTCGAGCCCGCCGCCGTAATACAGCCAGGCATTCATCTCCATGAAGGTCATGCCGAACGGCAGGGCGGTCATGAACTGTGCCGCGGGGACCTTGCCCTTGTGGTAGTACGACGCGTCGTGGCCCATCTCCACGGTGCCGCGGCTCGCCGCGTCGAAAGCCTCGAACGCGGGCACCAGTTCGCCCGCCGCGTACACCTTGATCGTCAGCCTGCCCCCGGATGCCCGCTCGATGCGGTCGACGAGATTGTTGACGGCGATGCCGAGCCCCGGGTATTTCGGCGGCCACGCGGTCGCGATGGACCATTCGAAGGTCTCGCCGGGACGCGCTGCCGGCGCGGCGGCGCCGCCATCCTGTTTCGAGCATGCCGCGAGGCCGGCCGCAGCGGCCAGGCCGCCTACGAATTGTCGTCTTTTCATCGCTCACACCGCGCGGCAGATCAAAACAGCCGCTAGTGTATGCGGCGATCCACCGCGGCGCCAGTGACCCACATCATGTCTGGATTATGGGTTCTTCAGTAAGATAATTCCCACTTAATGATTTTAATGGCGAAAGTGGTTTAAAAAGATTCTTATTTGGCTTTTTTCGTACAAGAAGTGGGTCCCGGTCTGTCGACCGGGACCCTTCCTTCCCTGGTCCGGCCGGCAGGGCGCTTGACCGGAGCGCCATCCATGGCCGCCCGACACGCCTGGCACGGTGGAGCACCGGTGCCGGCGTACCCGCCGGCCGGTGTCGACAATGTCGCACGCTCGCGGCGGCGCTATGGCCTTTGTTACTCGCAGATGCATTAATAAAGGTCCCAGTGGCACGGAAAACTGTCGGGATGGCGGACAAATGATCGGCTTGTTACAACGCGTCACCAGCGCCAGGGTCAACGTGGGCGGCGAGACCGTCGGGGAGATCGGCCGCGGCCTGCTCGTGCTGGTGGCGGTGCACCGCGACGACGGCGAGCACGATAGCGCACGCCTCGCGGAACGAATCCTCTCCTACCGGGTCTTCCCCGATGAGGAGGGCCGCATGAACAGGAGCGTACTCGACGAGTCGGGCGGCCTGCTGCTGGTACCGCAGTTCACGCTGGCGGCGGACACGAAGAAAGGCACGCGGGCGAGCTTCACGCGCGCCGCGCCGCCCGAGAAGGGCGCGGCGTACTTCGGGCAACTGGTCGACGCCTGCCGAGAGCGGCTCGACGTCGTGGAGACCGGCCGCTTCGGGGCGCACATGCAGGTTGCCCTGGTCAATGACGGCCCGGTTACGTTCTGGCTCGAAAGCTGAGCCTCCGGTTCCGTGATTTTGGTACGGTTTTATTGCCAATACATCGGTATCATGAACATAATGCGCGCCCGGTTCTGGCCGGGCCTTTGAGAGGATTAGGGGCTCCGCCCCGGGAGTAACGGATGTTTGCCAACATTAGCTGGCCACAGCTATTGATCATCCTGGTTATCGTGCTCGCCATCTTCGGCACGAAGCGTCTGCGCACCCTGGGTTCCGACCTGGGAAGTGCGGTCAAGGGTTTTCGCGGCGCGATGAAAGAGGCGGAAGAAGAGAAAGACAAGCTCCAGGATGACTCCAAGGAAGACGCCAACTTCGAAAACACGCCGGTCGACGAGCCCCGCAAGAACAGCTGATTGAGCTAGCCCCATGTCCGGCGTCGGCTTTTTCGAACTCGTGATTCTGTTCATGATCGGGCTGGTCGTGCTCGGGCCGCAACGCTTGCCGAAGGTCGCCAATCAGCTCGGCACGTGGATCGGCCAGGCACGGCGGATGACCCGCGTCATGAAGCGCCAGCTGGAAGACGAGCTGGATCTCGGCGACAACTTCAAGAGCCTGAAGAATCTCGGCGACGAGCTGAAGGACGATCTCACGATCGGGCCCGCCGCAGCGCACGTCCCGCGCGATGACGACACCTACTCACCAGTCCACCAGAAGGGCGCCGGCCCCTCCGTGGCAGCCATGAAAGTCGAGGAGGAGGCGGAAGGCGACACAGCCGAGGCAGCGCCGGCCGACGAGGGAGACGCTGAAGAACCGGCGAAAGAGAAGCCGGCGTGAACGACGAACCCGGCAACAAGGAAGCCACGGAGCAGGAGGAGCAGCTCGCCGAGGGAACGCTGCTTTCCCATCTCATGGAGTTGCGCACACGACTGATCAGGATCTCGATCGCGGTCGTGGGTGTGTTCGTCGTCCTGCTGCCGTTTTCACAAAAGATTTTCGTGATCGTATCGCAGCCGCTGGTCGACGTCCTGCCGGGGCAGAAGATGATCGCAACCGCCGTCGCATCACCCCTGCTGACCCCGTTCAAGCTCACCTTCTTCGTTGCCCTGTTCGTCGCCATGCCCGTCGTGCTCTACCAGTTTTGGGCGTTCGTGGCACCGGGCCTGTACAAGAAAGAAAAGCGCTTCGCGTTCCCGTTGCTCGGCTCCAGCATCATCCTGTTCTACGCCGGCATCGCGTTCGCCTACTTCGTCGTCTTCGAGCTGGTATTCGGCTTCTTCGCCTCGGTCACGCCGCAGAGCGTGGAGATGATGACCGACATCGCCGCCTACCTCGACTTCATTACCAAGATCTTCCTGGCGTTCGGCCTCGCCTTCGAGGTGCCGGTCGCCACGGTGCTGATCGTCTGGACCGGCCTGACGACCCCGGAGAAGCTGGGCAAGGCGCGGCCGTACGTGTTCCTCATGGCCTTCGTCATCGGCATGTTCCTGACGCCGCCGGACGTGATCAGCCAGACGCTGCTGGCCGTGCCGGTATACCTGCTTTACGAGCTGGGCATATTGATGTCGAAGCTGTTCGTGCGGCAGCGCAGCAGCAAACCTGACGAGGCGGTTGCGGCGGAGGACTGAGGCGCCGCGGCGGCTCCGGACGGGTGGCATTGCGTTACCGATTTGTGTACTTTGCCTAACCCGTTACAGCACCCGCGTTCGCGCATGGAGAGCGCCGGGTAGCGAAGAGAAGCCACACTATGACAAAACCGACGGTGCCAGCGGCCGGGGACGACGTTTTCGGCCATCCACGGGGGCTCATGACCCTGTTCTTCACCGAGCTGTGGGAGCGTTTCGGCTACTACGGCATGCGTGCCCTGCTGATCCTGTACATGACGGACGCGGCGCGCGGCGGGCTCGGCATGGATGCCCAGATCAGCGGCGCCATCTACGGCTTGTTCACGTTCGGCGTATACGCCCTCGCGCTGCCCGGCGGCTGGATCGCCGACCGCGTGATCGGCCAGCGCCAGGCGGTGTTCATCGGCGGCATCATCATTGCGGCCGGCTACTACGTGCTGGGCCTGCCCCTGGTGCTGCCCGGTTCGGAGCTGTGGTCGTTCTATCTCGGCCTGGTGCTCGTGGTGCTCGGCACCGGGCTGCTGAAGCCCAACGTCAGCGCCATCGTCGGCGGGCTGTACGAGAACGATGCGCCGGGGCGACGCGATGCCGGGTTTTCGATCTTTTACATGGGCATCAATATCGGCGCCTTCCTGGGCCCGCTGATCTGCGGCTGGTTCGCGGAGCGCGTCGACTGGCACCTGGGATTCAGCCTTGCCGGCGTCGGCATGACGTTCGGCCTGATCCAGTACGCCCGCGGGCTGCATCACCTGCGCGGCGCCGGCGAACTCGGCGCCGAATCGGCCGAGCCCGCACGCGTCGCCGTGGCACGCAGGCAGCTCGGCGGCGGCCTCGTCGCCGCGCTGGTGCTGGCGGCAGCGCTCGCCGGCCTCTCCGCGACGGGTGCGATCAGCCTCACGATTCTCGGCTTCGCCCAGGCAACCGGCCTGATCGTCGTGATCGTGGCTGCCGTCTATTTCGCGCTGGTGATCGCCTTCGGCTGCCGTGACAAGGTGGAGCGGCAACGCGTGTTCGTGATCTTCCTGCTGTTCCTCGGGGCCGCGATGTTCTGGTCCGGGTTCGAGCAGGCCGGCTCGTCCATGAATATTTATGCGCGGGATCTCACGGATCGCATGTTGTTCGGGTGGGAGGTGCCGACCACCTGG
>DATIUU010000116.1:0-5226 GCA_035466635.1 Woeseiaceae bacterium | reverse complement strand
CCCATCGTCTGCAGCAGGGAGATCGTCGTCGTAACGTCCTTGAGGTGCGGCACGTTGCGGATGGTCACGGGCTCGCTGGTGAGCAGGGTTCCCGCAAGGATCGGCAACGCCGCGTTCTTGGCGCCCGATATCCGCACCTGGCCGGAGAGCGGCACGCCGCCTTCGATGAGTAGCTTGTCCAATTTAGACCGCGGCTCCGCCCGCCTGTTGCCATTCTGAAGGTGTCAGCGCCCGTATGGAGAGTGCGTGAATCTCGTTGCCGACAAGCGAGCCGAGGCAACGGTAAACGAGCTGGTGCCGCGCAAGCGGCCGCTTGCCCTCGAACTCCGCGGCGACGACGAGCGCTTCGAAATGGTGATTGTCGTCGCTCGCGACGCGGACCGTGGGATTGGCAAAGCCCGCGGCGATTAATTTTTCTATTTCGGTGGGTTCCATCGGCCTGTTCGAATCGGTTACTGTCCCGTGGGCGCGCAGTTTAACCGCAAATCTCCGGGTATCCCAATGCGCCCGCACGATTGTGTATGATAGCCGACCCGATTTGGGTTGGACGGCGGGTGACGTTGGCCCGCAAATAACGAGTAACAAGGCCGCTCACGAGAACAACGATCCTATGCTCCTCAATATCGTCGAGGTTATTGGCGGCCTGGTTCTCCTTATATGGGGCGCTGACCGCTTTGTTCACGGTGCTGCCGCGACCGCGCGCAACCTGGGTATTGCGCCTCTGCTGATCGGCCTGACAGTCGTCGCCTTCGCCACCTCGGCGCCGGAGGTACTGGTCTCGGTCGTGGCGGCGTTGCGCGGAGAACCCGACCTCGCCTTCGGCAACGCGATCGGCTCGAACATCGCCAACATCGGTCTCGTCCTGGGCACGATCGCGATCATTCGCCCCATCGAACTCCGTTCCGCAACCTTGCGCCGCGAGATGCCCGCGCTGCTCGCCGTGTCACTGCTCACGGTGTCCCTGTTCCTGGACACGTATCTGTCGCGCATCGACGGCTTCGTGATGCTCACGGGCCTGGTGATCGTCATGATCTGGCTCACTCGCCTCGGCATGCGCTCGGCGGCCACGGACCCGATGGCGGAAGACTACGATGCCGAGATCCCGCAACATGTCAGCATGGTGGCGGCGGTCGTGTGGCTGCTCGTGGGACTGGCGACACTGCTCGTCGGCGCCGAACTGCTCGTCGAGGGCGCCATAGAAATCGCGCGCACGCTCGGAATCAGTGAAGTGGTCATCGGCATCACACTGGTCGCCATCGGTACCAGCCTGCCCGAACTCGCCGTGTCGCTCGTCAGCGCCATGAAGGGCGAATACGGGCTTGCCATCGGCAACATCGTCGGCTCCAACATCTTCAACCTGCTGGCGGTAATCGGCATCGCCGCCGTCATCGCACCGTCCGCGCTGGCACCCTCCGTCCTGTCACTGCACATTTTCGTCATGGTGGCGTTCACGCTGGTGCTGTTTGCCATGACCTACGACTACGACGGCAAGAGCGACCTGTCGCGGCTCGAAGGCGTCGCCCTGTTGACCGCCTACCTCGCCTACCTCGGCTATATCACGACGCAGAACCTGTGAGCCGCCCGCGCCGCGCTTTTGGCTGCGTTCAGGCACAAAAGGTTTAGAATAGGCGCCAGGCCAAGCCGGCGGCCGGGAACCCTGAGAAGCCTGTGTCCGAAAACCTGAACAGCGAGGATTTGATCGCGCTCGCGCGCGAGGTGCTCGACATCGAGGCACGCGCCGTCGATGCGCTGCGTGCGCGCCTCGACGGGACCTTCGCGGCCGCCTGTAAACTGATCAACGACACGCCCGGTCGCGTCGTCGTGACAGGAATGGGAAAATCCGGCCATATATCATCCAAGATTGCCGCGACGCTCGCGAGCACCGGCACGCCCGCGTTCTTCATGCACCCCGCGGAAGCCAGCCACGGCGATCTCGGCATGATCACGGCACAGGACCTGGTGCTCGCCATCTCCTACTCGGGTGAGACCCAGGAGGTCGTCACCATCCTGCCGCTCGTGAAGCGCATGGGCGCAAAACTCGTGTCCATGACCGGCAACCCGAAGTCGACGCTGGCGCGGATCGCGGACGTGCACCTGGACGTCGGGGTGTCGGAGGAAGCGTGCCCGCTGAACCTCGCGCCGACGGCGAGCACGACGGCAACGCTCGCCATGGGCGACGCGCTGGCGGTCGCGCTGCTGAAGAACAGGGGTTTCACGGCCGAGGATTTCGCGAGATCGCATCCGAGCGGCAGCCTCGGCAAGCGGCTGTTGCTGCGCGTCGCTGACGTAATGCGCACCGGCGAGGACATACCCGCGGTGGGACCGGGGGTGCGGCTGCGCGACGGCCTGATGGAGATGACGCAAAAAGGCCTGGGCATGACCGCCGTCGTCGACGACGAGCGGCGCATCCTGGGCATCTTCACCGACGGCGACCTGCGCCGCGCCCTCGATGCCGGCGCCGACGTGCATACGACGTCTATGGCCGAGGTCATGCACAGCAACTGCAAGACGACGACCGAGGACATCCTCGCGGCGGAAGCGGTGCACGTGCTCGAGGAGAACAAGATAACCTCGCTGCTGGTCGCCGATGACGACAGCCGCCTCGTCGGGGCACTCAACATCCACGATCTGTTTCGCGCAGGCATCATGTGAATTCAGCAGCTACCCACAATCGACTCGCGGAACTGCGCCTCGTCGCCTTCGACGTTGACGGCGTGTTCACCGACGGTCGCTTCTACCTTTCCGACGCCGGCGTCGAGTCCAAGGCATTCAATACCCAGGATGGCTTCGGCATACGCCGCCTCGTCGATGCCGGTTTCGAAGTTGCCGTTATCAGCGGGCGCCGTTCCGCCGCGGCCGCGAAGCGCATGGCCGAACTCGGCGTGCGCCACGTCATCCTGGGCACCAGCGACAAGGTTGCCGCGTTCGACGAGTTGATAGCCGGTCTCGGTATCGACGCGTCCGAGTGCGCCTACGCGGGCGACGATATTCCCGATCTCCGGCTGCTGGAGAAAGTCGGCTACTCGATCGCCGTCGCCAACGCCGTGGAGGTGGTCCGCGACTTCTGCGACTACACGACCATGGCGGCGGGCGGCCACGGCGCCGTCCGCGAGATCTGCGACCTCGTGCTCGCAGCCAGGCCGGAGCCCGCCGCGTGAGCGCGCGCAACCTGTTACTGTTCGGCCTGCTGCTGGCCGCGGCCATCGGCAGCTGGTACCTGGCGAGAAGCCGCGCCGACCAGGACACCGGCGAGCGCAGCGTCGATCCCGTGCATCGCGGCTTTTACCTGAAGTCCGCGCGGATACTCGGAACGGGGCCCGACGGTAACCTCCTTTACGAGATTCACGCCCGGCATGCCGAGGAGCAGCTCGACGGCAGCATCGAGTTCACCGAAGTCCGCCTGGATTATTCGCCGGAAACCGACGTGCCGTGGACGGTGGATGCGGACAGCGCGACGATCCTGCCGGTCGAACAGCGCGTGCAGCTGCGCGGGCACGTCCGGGCCATCAGCTCGCAGGGGTCCGCGGACGATGAAACCGAGATCCGCACCGAGTACCTGGAACTCGATCCGCAGCGCTACGTGGCGGAGACGGACGAACGCGTGCAAATCCGCATAGGAACGCGCAGCCTGACGGCGACGGGCATGCTAGCATCGCTGCACGACGATCGGCTGGAGCTCAAGTCGAACGTCAGCGGGAAGTTCGTGCCCTGAATTATGCGCAGAGAGACCATCGCAAGACTCACCGCCGTCCTGTTGCTGTTGCCCGTCGCCGCGGCTGCGCAGATTACCGACCTGCGGCTGCCCATTTCGCTCGACGCCGACTCCACCGCCTACGACGGCAAGAACTCGATGCTCATGTTCCGCGGGCTGCGCATGACCCAGGGAACGATCGGTATCGAGGCAGAAGAAGGGCGGGCGAGCAACCTCAATTTCGAGGACAGTGTCTGGCAGTTCTCGGGCAACGTCGTCATCGACGTCGAAAACGGCCACATCGAAAGCGACACGGCCGACCTGAAGTTCACCAATCACCAACTGAGGCTCGCGACGATCGCCGGCAGCCCGGCGACTTTCGAACTCAAGCGGCCGGGCAGCGAGGAAACCACCTACGCCGAGGCGGGCAAGCTGCGCTATGACCTGCTCGCGGGCACCATCGAGTTCTCGGGAAATGCGGTCATCACCGAAGGCGGCAACCAGATCGCGTCCGACTACCTGATCTACAACATCGTCGAACAGCGGATCAATGCGCGGGGGTCGCCGGGCGATGACGGCAAGGTGCGGATCACCTACACGCCGAAAGACGGGACCGCCCGGCAGCAGGACAGCGGCTCGCCGGGCGCAACCGCCGGTCCGGCGCCGGAGCCCGAAGCCGAGCCCGAGCCCGAGGCCAAACCCCAACCCGAGCCCGAGGACGGGGCGCGATGAGCATTCTCAGCGTCCAGGATGTCTCGAAGACCTACAAACTCCGCAAAGTGGTCAAGTCGCTCTCCATCGAGATCAAGAGCGGCGAGGTCGTCGGGCTGCTCGGACCGAACGGCGCCGGCAAGACCACCGCCTTCTACATGATCGTGGGCCTGATCCCCGCGGACGCCGGCAAGATCCTGCTGGACGGCCACGACCTGACGGCCCTGCCGATGCACCGGCGCGCCCGCATGGGCCTCGGCTACCTGCCGCAGGAAGCGTCCATATTCCGCAAGCTCACGGTCGAGCAGAACATCCTCGGTATACTGGAGAACCGCAACGATCTGGACCGCGCCGGCCGCGAAGAGGAACTCGAAAAGCTGCTCGACGAGCTTCACGTCGGCCATGTCCGCGGCAGCCTCGGTATCAGCCTGTCGGGCGGCGAGCGGCGTCGCGTGGAGATCGCCCGGGCCCTCGCCGCCAGCCCCTTGTTCGTGTTGCTCGACGAGCCCTTTGCCGGGGTCGATCCCATCTCCGTTCTGGATATTCAAAGAATAATCAAGCACTTGTGCGCGAGGGACATCGGTGTCCTGATCACGGACCATAATGTGAGGGAAACCCTCGGAATTTGCGGAAGAGCCTATATACTCAGTGATGGCAGTCTGATCGCTTCGGGTACGCCGGAGGAGATCCTCGAAAACCAGCACGTCCGGGAGGTATATCTCGGACAGGAGTTCAAACTCTGAGGCAATGCTAAAACCTTCGCTGCAGCTAAAACTCGGTCAGACACTCACAATGACACCGCAATTGCAGCAGGCCATCCGCCT
>DATIUU010000115.1:0-12127 GCA_035466635.1 Woeseiaceae bacterium | reverse complement strand
CGCGGTTCCGGAACCGCTGCTACTGGTGGGAAGCCGTGCTTCCCTGGTACGCGTCGGGATTGAACAGCTCGCCGGCGGTCACCCTGAACGGCAGGCGATTGCGCGGCGACGCCACCGGGCAGGTCGAGAAGTCGTTGAACGCACAGGGCGGGCTGTAGGCGCGGTTGAAATCGAGCACGATGCGGCCGTCGTCGCCGGGCAAGGCCGCGTACAGGAAGCGCCCGGCCGGGTAGGTTTCCTTGCCGTTGGTGCGATCCCCGAAGACGAAGAACAGCCGCTCGCCGGAGGTATACGCCTCGAGGCGGTGCGTCTCGCCGTCCTTGCGGAACACGGCGACACCGGGCGATTCGGGGTTCCAGCCGAGACCCTCGATCACCGTACTGGCCGCCACCGTTCGCGGCTCCGCGTAACGCTCGAGCGTCGCCTCGACCCGCCAGGTCGGATCGATCGGGAAATACTCGAGCGGCGGAAACGAGGCCAGCACGGGATGTTCGAAGTCCCTGAGGCGCACCGCGTAACGGCCATCGCGCTTGATGACCGTCCAGGCCAGCGAGCCGTGGCTGATCATCACCGGGGCGTCCGTGGTGTCGTCGGCGATCAGCATCTCGCCCGCCCGCTCCTCGCCCGAGTACACAGCGACACCGGGGCGCGGTTGCATCACGACGCCCTCGCCCGTGAGCCGGAAAACGCCGACATGCGGGTCGGCGGCGGCCGGGAACACGAGGTCGTTGTCCGGCGCAGAACCGAAAGTGGCGGTCTCCGCGTCGAGCCAGAACAGCCCGGCCAGGGTGAGAAAGCCCGTCGGCGCCAGCAGCGATGCACGCCGGCTGTCGCGCCATTCCAGGATCTCGGCCTCGAGGGCCGCACGATCGGTACCGTCCGCGGCACCCGTACAGGCCGCATTGGCCCCCAGCACCAGCAGCAATGCGCCGAGCCGGCGCAGCGACCGGGTTGCGGGGTATCTTGTGTCAGGCACGGCGAACCCTCGAAAGACAGCGGCGTAGCGTATCATCCGCCGAATGAACCGCAACAGCACTTCGCTGGCCTACACCGAGCTCCAGCCGCAGGACTTCCTCGACGCCCTCGAGGACCTGGGCTTCGCCTGCAACGGCCGCCTGCTCGCCCTCAACAGTTACGAGAACCGCGTCTACCGCGTCGGGATCGACGACCACGATGCCATCGTCGCGAAGTTCTACCGGCCGAACCGCTGGTCCGACGAAGCGATTCTCGAAGAACACGCGTTCGCCATGGAACTTGCCGGGCAGGAGATCCCGGTCGTCGCGCCGATGGTCATCCAGGGCACGACGCTGCACAAGGTCGGCGAGTTTCGCGTCGCCGTGTACCCGTGCCGCGGCGGCCGCGCTCCCGACCTCGACAATTTCGAGCTCCTGGAACAGCTGGGCCGCTTCGTCGCCCGTATTCATCGCGTCGGCGAAACCGCGCGGTTCCGGCACCGCCCGGGCATCGATATCGAGACCTACGCGATCGAATCCATGGAGTACCTGCTCGACCACGACTTCATTCCGGCCGAGCTCGTGCCCGCCTACGAGAGCGTGGCGGAGAATGCGATCGACGGCATCGAGGCGTGTTTCGCACGCGCCGGCGCCACGTCGCTGCTGCGCATCCACGGCGACTTCCATCCGGGCAACGTGCTGGTGGCCGGCGAGCAGCTGCACATCGTGGACTTCGATGACACGCGCACGGGTCCCGCCGTGCAGGACCTGTGGATGTTCCTGTCCGGTGACCGCGAGGAGCAGATTCCACAGCTCAGCGCATTGCTCGATGGCTATACGCGATTCCGGGCATTCGACGCCCGCGAGCTGCATCTCGTCGAGGCCCTGCGCAGCCTGCGCATCATGCATTACGCGGCCTGGCTCGCCCGCCGCTGGGAAGATCCCGCGTTCAAACAGGCATTCCCGTGGTTCGACTCGCACCGTTACTGGGAAGAGCATGTCCTCGCGTTGCGCGAACAGCTGTCGCTGATGCAGGAGCAGCCGCTCGAGTGGCAGCCGTTCTGACCGCTCAGCGCGAAGGCAACGCGCGCCGCCGCGGCGCGATGTCGAAACGCTCGATCCAGCGCGAGAACGTGCGGCGGCTGAGGGTCTGCAGTGCGTCGATCCGGTGGACCGTCTGCCGGCGTATCGCCTCCGGGTCCACGCGGCCGGCCTCCTCCGCGAGCATCGGCTGGTTGTCGGCCACGGTGAGCCACCGTTCGACCAGTGAAGCGTCCACTTCGAGGTGAAACTGGAAGCCGTAGGCATGCTCGCCGAAGCGAAATGCCTGCACAGGACTGGCCGGCGACGTCGCGAGGTGGTCCGCGCCCGCGGGCAGGCTGATGCCGTCCTCGTGCCACTGGAACACCGGCTGCGTCCCGGCAAACGTCGAAATGACGGGGTCGGCATGCCCGGCCTCGGTCAGTTGCACGTCGTACCAGCCGATCTCCCGCTGCGCGTTTCTCGATACCCGGCCGCCCAGGGCTTTCGCGAGCAACTGCGCACCGAGGCAGATACCGAGCACCGACATGCCCGAATCGACGGCCTCGCGAATAACGTCGACTTCCGTCAGCAGGTTCGGCCAGGTGTCGATCTGGTGGGCGTTCATCGGCCCGCCGAGCACGATCAGCGCCTCGTACCTGTCGAGCGAGGGGCGCTGGTGCGGGTCGCGGCCGAAATTGACGTAGCGAATGCGGCACCCCGCCGCTTTCAGCAGCGGGTCCAGCGTACCCAGCGGCTCGTAGGGAACATGTTGAAATACAAGTATTTTGGGTCTTGCCATGCCTGAACGCACCGGGTTGCGGGCCGCTTGCTGCAGTCTCGTTATACCTGCCATTCCCCGCGTCGTGAAGACCGCACCCCATTGCATAGGCCAGCGCGCGGCACTACAGTAGATTCGGCGTTCAAAGAGCGGCAATCGAGGGAACTCTGTAGCGCGCAACGACTCTGATCGATTGATCGTGCGCGTGCACTGCAGCGGGAACATTTGAATTGAGAGCGAATTTGCGCAGCCTCATCGTAGGAGTACTGTCCGCAGTGCTCATGGCGGGCTGCGGCGCAAACGTAACGCTCGACCCCGTCACCATTCCCGCCCCCCTGATCGAGCCGATGCCGTTATCGGTTGCGATTCGCATCCCCGCCGAATTCGAACAGTACGTGCACGAGGATGAAGTCCTCGGCCGCGAGAAATGGCGCATCGATCTCGGCCGGTCGAATGCCGCGCTGTTCTCCCAGCTCTTCAAGTTCATGTTCGACGAGGTGACGGTCGTCGGGCCTGACGACGACGTGAGCACGCTTTCGATCGATGCCCTGGTCGAACCGAGCATCGACGCGTTCGAGTTTTCCGTGCCCAGCCAGAGCAAGACGGAATCGTATGCCGTCTGGATCCGCTACCGACTGAAGATTTACGACAGTGCCGGCGACATGTACGCCAACTGGCCGATCAGCGCCTACGGCAAGAGCGAGCAGTTCGGGCTGACAGGGGACGAACCGCTGAAACGCGCCGCGATACTCGCGATGCGCGACGCCGCGGCGCTGATGATCATGAACCTCGACAAGGCCACGGCCATCTCGGCTCTCAAGGACCGCCCGGCCACCGCCGTTGCGTCCGCCGCGCCGGCAGCCGCCAGCGCGGAGCCCGCGCCCGGCGACAAGCGTTCGCCGTTGCCGAAACGCCGCGAGGTGGCCCTGCCGCCCCCGGGTCCCGCGGCCGGCCCGGCGGTATTGTCGATGGATCCGGATAACGACGAAACCCGGGAGGACATCCCGGAGGGAAGCAGCAATGAGTGAAGCCACCGTGCGCCCGGGCGGGATCGTAGTGACGGCTGTTGCAACGCTGGTGCTCAGCGGCTGTGTTACGTCGCGGGTCGAGGATGCGCGTGAGACCGTGACCGGCATCGAGACCGGCGAATCCGTCGTGATACTAGCCAAGAGCTACCATCTCGGCAACGAAACCGAAGACAAGTACATCAGTTGCATCGAAGACGCGCTGGCGCGCGGCTCCAAGGGCCTGCGCGTCATCCCGCACAAGCAGTTCATCGACTCGCTGTTCCCGTGGTTCGAACCGCGGACCGCGCCCGCCGAGACCAAGGGGCTGCCGAAGCTGATGGAGCGTCCCGGGGTCGCCGAGCGCATTGCCGAACAGAACGTGCGTTACATCGTCTGGCTGGATGGCGACACGGATCGCGTGGCCGGCGGCGGCAGCCTGTCCTGCGCGGTCGGCCCGGGCGGCGGCGGCTGCTTCGGTTTCGCGTGGTGGCAGAACGATGCGGACTACAATGCTGCGGTCTGGGACCTGAAAGGACTCCAGTCGGCCGGTTCCGTCACCGCGGACGTCAGCGGCACCTCGTTCCTGCCCGCACTGGTTGTGCCGATCCCGCTTATCGCGCGCGCAAGGGCGGCGGCATGCAAGGGCCTCGCCGACCAGCTGCGCACCTTCATCGTCGCCGAGCCCCAGGCCTGACGACGACCGCCGGGAACGCGCGCGCCTAGCGGACGCGACCTCCGCGTACGAGTGCCCGCCGGTAGTACTCGGCATCGAGGGAATCCACCGAGACCCGCTTGCCGGTCGAGGGTGCATGCACGAAGCGCTCGTCGCCCACGTAGATTGCGACGTGTGACATCTTGCCGTCGAAGCGGAAGAACAGGAGGTCACCGACCTGCAACTCGTCGTGGGCCACCGAGCCGGCAGAATGCCAGAGCTGACCGGTCGTGCGCGGCAGCTGCTTGCCCGCCTCGCGATAGGCGTAATGCACCAGCCCGCTGCAATCGAAGCCGGCGGGCGATGCGCCACCATAACGATATGCCGCCCCGACCTGCTGCAAGGCGATCGCCGCAGCACGCTCGGCCACGGTTGCGGGCACCCGCTCCGCGGCCGATACTGCGCGTGGCTTGGTCCCCACTCCGGCCGAGCCGGCGCAGCCCGCCAGGAAGAGCGCCGCGATTGCGGCATGTAAAATTGGGCGATGCAAGTCCGTTATCATCATTTCAGCTCTGTGCCGCCATAGACCCAAGGATACGCCGTGAGGCCTCGCAATCGCATGAACTGTTTCTCAGGCCGCATCGACCGCCGCCGCGCCGAACACGCGCGCACGACCTACCTGCGCAGCCTCGTATTCACCCTGCTGGCCGCTCCCGTCTTGGCCTGCGGCGGACCGAGCAAGGATACCCGGGACACGGCGACGCCACCCGAGTACAAGCTGGTCTACCGGGTTACTCCCTCGCCGTCGCAAGCCCGGGTGGCCGTCGTACTCGAATTGCGCCAGGGCGACAACCTGTTGCGCGAGCTGCGTTTCAGGGCGCCGCAAGATCGCTTCAGCGATTTCTCCGGCGACGGTGAGATCCTGCGTGAGGGCACGGTGCTCACCTGGAAACCGCCGTCCGGCGGTGGCACGCTCGAGTGGCAGGCCAGCGTCCCGCACCGGCGCAACAACAGCGGCTACGACGCGTGGCTGGCGGACGACTGGGGGCTGTTCCGCGCCGAGGACATCATCCCGGCCGCAGCCACGCGCACGGCAAAAGGCGCGCGCAGCGTGACCCGCCTCACCTTCGACCTGCCCCCGGACTGGTCGGTGGTCACCCAGTACCCCAGGGACGGCCGCCTGTTCCTGGTCAATAACGACGCGCGCCGCTTCAAGCAGCCGAAGGGCTGGATCGTGATGGGCGACCTCGGCGTGCGCCGGGACCAGATTGCAGGGGTCAACGTTACCGTCGCGGGCCCGATCGGCAACGGCGTCCGGCGGCTGGATATCCTCGCACTCCTGAACTGGACCCTGCCGGAACTCGCGCGCATCGTGGCCGACCTGCCGCGCTACATCACCATCGTGAGTGCCGGCGAACCGATGTGGCGCGGCGGCCTGTCCGCCCCGGCGTCGCTGTATATCCACGCCGAGCGCCCGCTGCTCAGCGAGAACGGCACCAGCACGTTGCTGCACGAGATCATGCACATCGCCCTCGATTTCGAGACGGACCACGAGCACGACTGGATCGTCGAAGGCCTCGCCGAGTTCTACAGCCTCGAACTGTTGCGTCGCAGCGGCACGCTTTCCCGGCCGCGCTACGAGCGCGCCCGCAAGGCACAGGAGAAGTGGGCGCGTGCATCCGATACGCTGTGCGGCGGCCCTTCGTCCGGTGCGACCACGGCCAAGGCCGTGAACGTCTTCTTCCAGCTCGACAGGGAGATTCGCCGTAGCACGTCCGGCGCAAGCAACCTCGACGACCTCGTCCGTTCGATCGTGGCGGAACACGGCAAGCTCGACGTCGACGTGCTGGAGCGGCTCACACGCGACCTCATCGGCAAGAACCCCGACGCACTGCACATCGACAGGCTGCCGGGTTGCCGTAAGATGACCCAGCCCTAATCGATTACCGGTTCGACGGGATGGATCGCCGCCAGGATCTCGAAATCATATTGCGCTCGCGCACGCCCCTGATCGTCATGGAGACCCGTGACGAGAGGCGGGTGCTGCGCATGCTCCAGGCGATCGGCATGCAGGCGTCGACCAGCGACTACCTGCCGCTGTTCCGCTGGACCATTACCGACGGCCTGCAACGGCTGGATATCGAGCTCGCCCCGCAGCTGATGAACTCCGAACCGGTGGACGTGCTCAAGCACATACGCGCGGTCTCGAAGCCCGGCATCTACGTCCTGCTCGACTTTCACCCGTTCCTCGACGACCCCGTGCATGTGCGCCTGATCAAGGACATCTGCATCCATTACGGTGACGTAGCGCGGCAACTGGTGCTGATCAGCCACCAGCTCACGCTGCCCAGGGAACTCGAGCCGTACAGCGCGCGTGTCGACGTGGCGCTTCCCGGCGCGGCGGAACGCAAGGCGATCGTCGAGTCGGTTGCCGGCCAGTACCAGGCCGAAAACCCGGGCACCCGTGTGCAGGTGGACCCGAAGGCCTACGAGTTGCTCATCAGCAATCTCGCAGGCCTCACCTACGCCGACACCGAGCGGCTCGCCCGCAACGCGATCCAGGTCGATGGCGCCATAACCCGCAGCGACCTTCCGGGCGTGATGCAGGCAAAGTACGAACTGCTGAACAACGGCGGCGCCGTGCAGTACGAATACGACACCGCGCGCTTCAGCGAGGTCGGCGGGCTCGACCGGCTGAAGAACTGGCTCAGCCAGCGGCGCTCGGCGTTCCGCAACGAGCAGGACGCCGCCCACCTGGACCCGCCGAAGGGCATCCTGCTGACCGGCGTGCAGGGCTGCGGCAAGAGTCTCGCCGCCAAGGCCACCGCCGGCATCTTCGGCGCGCCCTTGCTGCGGCTCGATTTCGGGACGCTGTACGACAAGTATCACGGCGAAACCGAGCGCAAGCTCCGCGAGTCGCTCAAGACCGCGGACGTGATGGCGCCCTGCGTACTGTGGATCGACGAGATCGAGAAGGGCATCGCCGGCCGCGGCGGGGAAACCGGTACGACGCAGCGCGTGCTCGGGACGTTTCTGACCTGGATGGCGGAGCGCAAATCGCCGGTATTCGTCGTCGCCACCGCCAATGACATCTCTGCACTGCCGCCGGAACTGGTGCGCAAGGGCCGTTTCGACGAGATATTTTTCGTCGACCTGCCGGGTGCAGACGTCCGCTCGACCATCCTCGCGATTCACCTGAGCCGGCGCAATCAGCGCCTGAGCGATTTCGACATCCGGTCGCTGGCCGATGCGATGCGGGGCTTCTCGGGCGCGGAGATCGAGCAGGCCGTGGTATCGGCGCTGTACGCTGCACACGCAATGAACGAGCCGCTCGCGTCGCAACACATTCAGCGTGAAATCGAACAGACGAAGCCGCTGTCGGTTGTCATGCACGAACGGATCAGTGCACTGCGCGCCTGGGCGAAAGGCCGTACCGTACCCTGCGACTGATCGCCACTTTACGTAATCCCGTTGCCCCGGCTTGCAGACTGCCCCACATCCTCGGGATAATGTGGGTGTATGGCTAATGACAATAACAACTTAAAAGAATTAGTCTCGGACGACCAGGAGCGAACCGCGGAACTCGAATCGCCGACGTGGCGAGAACCTGCGGCCGAAGCTGCAGCGGAAGAGGAACGCGGTCGCGCTGCAGAGTCACCCGACTTCGATCCGTACGTCGCGCCCATCCGCAATCGTGACGCGGTGATCCGTGACCTCAAGGCCGACCTGCGTATCAAGACAGAGACGATCGATCGCCTGCAATTCGACGTCGAGCGGCTGCGCTCGCGACGCATCGGCCTCGAGACGGAAGTCAAGGCGCGCGAAGCGCAGACACGCAAGCTCGCGAAGGCCGTCGAAGAAGCAAACAGGCAGATCGATACCCTGACGTCCGCGCTCCGCGAGGCGAAAAAATCCTACGACGACGTCTCCGGTCGTCTCTCGTCCGCGCAGTCTCAACATGAACAGGAACTGCGCACCCTGCGCTTCGAACTCACGGAAGCGGCTGAAACCGTTGCCCAGCATGAACTGATCAACGAACAACTCGCGGCCGACCTGGTGAACACGCGGGGGTTCAAGAACCAGCTCGAACACATGCTGACGTCGAGCGAGGACTACAGCCAGGCGCGAATCAGCCAGCTCGAGGCCGAGCTCGATCACCTGAAGCAGGCCAATGCCGTCTATGAAGCGGAGCTCGCCGCCAAGAACGAGGCGATCACGGAACTGCTCGAGCAGGTCTCGGGCAAGGCCCGGCACGACGATTCGATCCGGGAACTCGAGGCGGCCATCGAGCAACTCGACGAATGCATGTCGGAGCGCCTGCACGAGAGCCCGCTGCCTGCCATCGGCGACAAGGACCGCATGAGCCGCGTCCTCATCGGCCGCGTAGGCGACCAGGAACTCCGCTTCCCGCTGTTCAAGAAACGCCTGACGATCGGCCGCACCCAACAGAACGACATTCAGCTCCAGGCGCCGCATATCAGCCGCCGGCATGCCGTGGTCATGACCGAGGGTGAGGTCACGCGAGTGATCGACTGGGGTAGCAAGAACGGGGTTTATGTCAACTCGAACCGCGTCACGGAGCATTTCCTCCGCAGCGGCGACATCCTGTCGATCGGCGACGCAAAGTTTCGCTACGAGGAACGCCCCAAACGCGACAGCTGACCGGCGCGGTCGTTTCGCCTGCAACGAAATGTGAGCGCAATCACGGACAAGCGCGCCGCCGACGGCTAACCTGCAAGGCAGTTCCAGGGACGGGAATCGCTTTGATGCTGGGCAGCGCAGGGACCCACTCTCAAGACCTCACCGGCAACCGGGAGATCACGCGCAGCGCCGGCTCCTTCGTTTCCCGCAAAGTCTGGCTGCCGAAAGCGATCTACGTCGCGCTTCCCTACTTCTACCTGCTGGCGGGCAGCGTCGCCTTCCTGGCCACGCTGTACATCAGCAACTGGCTTTGGGTGTTGCCCCACTACCTGCTGTTCTCCGCGGCCTGCCTGCATCTCGGCGTGCTGATCCTGCACCGTCGCCGGCGCCCGCGCGAACGCAGCGACGTACCGGAGCCGGATTCCGACTGACCGCCCTCCGCCGCGACATCCCCGGGGTTGACCTGCCACGGGGCGTGGGCAAGGATACGCCGGTATACAAGACGGACGACCCCGTGAACGACCGGCAAACCAGCGTGCGCAAGACAATTACCCGCGAAGCGGGCCTCCTGGTGGCCCTCTTGCTGGTCGGCCTGCTATTGCTGCCCGTCGCCGTCTACTTCGTCGGCCAGGCGATCTTCGGGGACTACGGCGGCGGCAGCTTCGGCCACTTCTATGCCGGGCTCAGCGGCCGTATCCGGGCCGCGGACCCCGCCGCATGGCTCCTGGTGCTGTCCCCGTACCTCGGCGTGCAAACCCTGCGGCTCATTGCACTGGGGTGGCGCGCCGCCGGCCGCCGGCCGGCGCCCGGTACCCGATAGGCCTGCCGGCGCCGGATCGTGAACGGCATCACGTTCGCCGGGCGAAAAATCGTATATCAAGTCCGGAATAGCACCGTTTATGTCAATAATGCGCAAACGAGCCCGCGATCGGCTTTATAGTATTCAGCGGGGCTGTACTGGCAATCGAAAATCCGAAGGGTAGTTTTCACTCATGTTCAAGCGATGGATCAACTGGCTACAGGGCGATGCCGCGTCAGATCCAGTACCGCCGCCCGAGCAACGGCGGCGTACCTCGGCCCACGCGGCGCTGCACGCCCGCTCGACCCCACCCGTGGCCGCCCGCCAGCGGCCGGATCCGCGTGTTGCCGGCCCCAGATTCGAGGGCCGCATTGAAAACGTCGGCCCGGGAAAGAACGTGCTGGTCCGCACGGGCGCGACGATCGATGACACCGGCGCCCGGGAGTCCCTGCAGCTGCTCGACGATTCGCCGCTCGACGCCGGCGAGCCCGTGGGTATCGACCCGTACAATTCGGGACAGTTCGACCGTTCCCGGCACTGGAACAGCCGCTTCCGCGACTGATCCGGCGCGATCTTGCGCCACCCGCCCGTCGTGTTAGTCTGCGCTGCCTCGGCGCGCGTGGAGCAACGGCATGGGGCTCAGGGTCAGTTTCGATCTCGACGACAACGATCTCAGGCACTTTCGGCTGATCATGCAGCAGGCGCGCACGACTGCTGCTCGCAGCGCGCCCGAGGATATCGTTGCCAGCGCCGAAGAGCTGCTCGCCAGTATCGGTTCGGAGGCTCTCCCGGCATTCGTCGCCGCGCGCCTGCAAAAGCTCCGCCTGCTCATCGACATGCTGTCCGACATCGAGTGGCGGCTGCCGCAGGCCGAAGCGCACCGGGTCCTGAATGCCCTCGCCTATTTCGCCGAACCGGACGATCTCATCCCCGACAACATCCCCGGGCTCGGCTTCCTCGATGACGCCATCATGATCGAACTGATCGGCCGCGAGCTCAAGCACGAGATCGAGGCCTACCAGGACTTTTGCGATTACCGGCTGCGCATCCGCCACGACGCCGGGCGTAACGCTCGCGTCAGTCGCGACGACTGGCTGGAAAACCGCCGCGCCGAACTGCAGTCGCGCATGCGCCGCCGCAAGCGCCGCCAAAACAAGGGAAAAACCGGGCACGGCATCCGCCTGCTCCGGTAGCCCCCGTCACGGCCAGTAGTACCAGGCAGTGCCCAGCAGGCCGAGCCACAGGAGCGCCTGGGCCGCATACCTCGCCCGGTGGCCGATCAGCAGGGAATAGAAACTCGCGGCCGAAATCGCGGTCATACCGAGGAAGATCAGCAGGCTGCCGAGCAGCGGACGGAATTCGTGCTGCAGCCGCGGGTGATCGTCGCCGAGCCACAGGAAGACGATGAGCACCAGCCCCAGGCTGATCGTGATCGCCGCAGAGGAGCCGAGCAGGATGCCGGTAATCATGGTAAGAGGACGCATGCAGGAGTTTCCGAAGCGGACCAGAAGTCGCAAAGAGCGCGATTTTATGCCAAATACGCCCTTGATCGAAGGGCCGCGGACATCTAGCCTAGCCCACTGAGCTGGTTTGAAAAAATGCCGGCCTGACAATATGGAGATTGCCTTGGAAAGACACAACGACCGTCGCACCCGCTGGATCGCCGGCGCGCTACTGAGCTTGACGGCTGTGCCGCTGATGGCGACCACGTCGATGGACGACGAGGGCCTGCACCCGGACCCGCGGCACGAGAACGTCGGTGAACTGGTCACCGAGTTCATCCAGAAATCCCACTATTCGCACATCGCGGTCGACGACGAACTGTCGTCACGGGTCATGGACCGCTACATCGAGTCGCTGGACGGCAATCGCATGTACCTGTTGCAGAGCGATATCGAGTTTTTCGAGAATTACCGTTTCCAGCTGGACGACGTGGTCAGGAACAAGCCGCTCGACCCGGTATTCGAGATGTTCAGCATCTACCAGACCCGCGTCCGCGAACGGCTGGATTACGCGCTCTCGCAGCTCGAATCCGAACCGGACTTCACGGTCGACGAGGAATACCAGTTCGATCGTTCCGAGGACCCCTGGGCGAAGTCCGAGGCAGAGCTCGACGAAATATGGCGCCTGCGGGTGAAGAACGACGTATTACGGCTGGAGCTGGCCGACAAGCCGTGGGAGGAATCCCAGGATCTGCTGCGCAAGCGCTACAAGCGCTACCTGAAGCGCATCAACCAGGTCAAGGCGGACGACGTCTTCGAGACCTTCATGAAC
>DATIUU010000114.1:0-4038 GCA_035466635.1 Woeseiaceae bacterium | reverse complement strand
CGGGGCGGCCGGGGCCCTTCTTGACACACTATATGCTCTGGGTGAGTATAACCCAATATGCTCACTTGGAGCATAAATAGTTCGACCCCATCTACAGGACAAAGGACCGCACCGCGCGGCTGAATCATGCTTGCCAATCCTGACTACACGCCGGAAGTCGCCGCCGCGACCGCACGCGCCTACGAGCACGTGAAGAACGTCATCCCGGCGTTCGAATGGCCCGTCCATGCGCCGTACGTCGCCGCGATCAACACGCTCAAGAAAGAGCGCAACGCCGTGGTGCTGGCACACAACTACATGACGCCGGAGATCTTCCATTGCGTCGCCGACATCACCGGCGACTCGCTCGCACTGGCGCGCCGCGCCGCGGAAACGGACGCCGACGTCATCGTGCTCGCGGGCGTGCATTTCATGGCGGAGACGGCCAAGTTGCTCAATCCCGGCAAGACCGTCCTCATTCCCGACCTGCGGGCAGGCTGTTCGCTTGCGGAGTCGATAACCGCGGCCGACATCCGCAAGCTGCGTGAGCAGCATCCGGGCGTGCCCGTGGTCACTTACGTGAATACGTCGGCGGAGGTGAAGGCGGAATCCGATATCTGCTGCACGTCGGGCAACGCGGTCGCGATCGTCGAGTCGCTCGGTTGCGACGAAGTCATCTTCCTGCCCGACGAGTACCTTGCGAACTACGTCGCGCAGCAGACCAGCGTGCGGATCATTACCTGGAAGGGCCATTGCGAAGTGCACGAGCGATTCACGGCCGAGGAACTCGAGGACTACCGGGCCAGCTACCAGGACCTGACGATCATCGCTCACCCGGAGTGCCCGCCGGATGTGCTCGCGGTGGCGGATTTCGTCGGCTCGACGGCACAGATGAGCCGGTTCGTGGAAACGCGCCGGCCGAAGCGGGTACTGATGGTTACGGAGTGCTCGATGAGCGACAACGTTGCCGCCGACGTTACCGACGTACAGTTCATTCGCCCCTGCAATCTTTGCCCGCACATGAAACGCATCACGCTTGCGAAGATTTATGAATCGCTCGTAACGCTTGCGCCGCGCGTCGAGATCGATCCCGAAATCGCGGCGAAAGCGCGCCGCGCCGTGGAACGCATGCTCGAGCACGGCTAGGAGTAACGCGATGCCGAACAAACGACCCCCCAAACTTGCAGCCGATGACGTCGTCGTTGTCGGCAGCGGCATGGCCGGCCTGATCACGGCGCTGTCGCTGGCGCCGCGGCCGGTGACGCTGATCACGAAGACGCCGAACCTCGAGAGCGGATCGAGCCTGTGGGCGAAAGGCGGCATCGCGGCCGCCGTGGGTCCGGGTGACTCGCCCGAGGCCCACGCCGAAGACACGCTGACGGCCGGCGCCGGGCTCAGCGACCCACGACGCGCACTGGCGCTGACGCGGGAAGGCGCCGACAGCCTGCGGCTGCTGATCCACGAGGGTGTGCCGTTCGACCGGGCGCTGGACGGGACGCTCGAGCTGGCGCGGGAAGCCGCCCACGGCCGGCCCCGCATCGTGCATGCGGGCGGGGACGCCACGGGCCGGGTGATCATGAGTGCACTGATCGAGCGGGCTCGCAGAACCCCGTCCATCACGATTCTCAGGAGCACCTTCGCGCATGATCTCGTCGTCCAGGACGGCGTGGTGCGCGGCTTGCTGGTCTTCGAGCGCGACAAGGGCTGGAGCCAGCGGCACGCATCGCACGTCGTGCTGGCAACCGGCGGCATCGGCATGGCCTGGTGGCACACGACCAACCCGGCCGAATCCACGGGCGACGGGCTCGCCATCGCAGCACGCGCGGGCGCGGAACTGACCGATCTCGAGTTCATGCAGTTCCATCCGACGGCACTCGCCGTCAACACCGGGGCCGGTAACGCGAACATGCCCTTGCTCACCGAGGCGCTCCGCGGTGCCGGGGCATTGCTCGTGGACGAGACGGGCCAACGCTTCATGACCGCGGTGCACCCGTCCGCCGAGCTGGCACCGCGCGACGTCGTCGCGCGCGCGATCGAACAGAAAATTGCGGCCGGTGGCAGCGTGTACCTCGATATACGGCCCGTCATCGCAAACGGCCTCGAAAAAGAATTTCCCGAGGCGTTGCACGCGTGCAGCGACGCCGGCCTCGATCCTGCGAAGCAGCCGTTGCCGATCGTGCCGGCGGCCCACTATCACATGGGCGGCATCCATGTTGACGACGACGGCCATACGTCGCTGCAAGGCCTCTGGGCCTGCGGCGAGGTTGCGAATACCGGCGTCCACGGCGCGAACCGCCTCGCAAGTAACTCGCTGCTCGAGGCCGTGGTGTACGCGAGGAGGGTCGCGGCCGGAATCCGGCGCGCGCGGGAAACGCATGACGAGCACGCGCTCCCGATCCAGCATGCGCCCGACGCGCCGGTCGCGGGTACCGAGCGAGACCTGGACGCGATCATCGCCGCGACGCGGAGAACCGTCTCGAAGCACGTCGGTATCGTCCGCTGCGGGGCCGGCCTGCAACAAGCGCTGCGCAAGTTCCGCAAACTCGACCGGCAACTGGGGAGGATCGCGATGGGTGCCGTGAGTGCCCCCGGTGACGCGTTCGATCGCGTGTTGCGATGGAGCGAGGCGCGCAACCTGTTGCTGGTTGCACGCCTGGTCACGCTGGCGGCGCTCGATCGCGAAGAGAGCCGGGGTGCGCATTACCGGGAAGACTTCCCGAATCCGCTGCCGGAATGGCGCCGCCACCAGTCGCTGACAATGGACCGACTCGCGTAGGCGGGGCGGGGCCACGGTCTCGGAATCTGCGGACTGACAAAGCGCTGCCGATCCCGGAAAGTCGTATCATCACGCTACATCCTGGCGGAGTTTTCAGATGTCTGTGGGGCTTTTCAATCGCGCAATCGCGGCGGCAATGCCATTGGTGCCGCGGCCGCTGGTCTGGCGTTTTTCGCGGCGCTACATCGCCGGCGCCGGCCTCGAGGATGCCTTTCGTACGGCGAGCGATCTGAACGATGAGGGCTGCACGGCAACCATTGACGTTCTCGGCGAAGACAGCACCGACATGGCGGAAGTGCGTTCCGCGGTCGACCTGTATCTGCAGGCTATCCGCGGCATCCACGAGCGTTCGCTGCGCTGTGGCATCTCGGTAAAGCTGTCGGAACTGGGACTGCGGATCGACGTCGGGCAGTGCAGGGACGCCATCCGTTCGCTCATAGCGAGCGCCGCCGAGCACGACCGGTTCGTGCGCATCGACATGGAAGACTCGAGCGTAACCTCGGTGACGCTGGATACCTACCGCGCGATGCGGCAGGCGTTCGATAACGTGGGGATCGTGATCCAGTCGTGCCTGCGGCGCAGCGAACGGGACATCGCCGAGCTGCTGCGTGAAGGGCCGACGGACGTTCGCCTGTGCAAGGGCATCTACATCGAGCCGGAAGCGATCGCATTCACAGACCCGGATGAAATACGCAGTTCATTCAATAACTTGCTAGAGCAGTTGTTCGACGGCGGCGCACGCCGCGTGGCGATCGCCACGCACGATCCGGCGCTCGTCGCACACGCGGAAGCCCTGATCGGGAAGATGGCTGTCGGTGCGGATCGCTACGAGTTCCAGATGCTGCTCGGCGTGGCCGGCAGCTTGCGCGACGACCTCGTTGCGCGGGGCCATCCGATGCGTGTCTACGTGCCGTTCGGAGACCGCTGGTATGCCTATTCGATGCGGCGGCTGCGAGAAAACCCGAATATCGCAGGGCATGTGGTGAGCAATCTGCTCAGCCGGTAGTCGCCGGTACGGGCCTCGGCCCGCGATCCGTTCAATGTTGCTGCAGGAGCAGGCCTCGGCCCGCGATCCGTTCGGTGTTGTTGTAGGAGCGGGCCTCGGCCCGCGATCCGTTCGCGGTTCAAGAACCGCTCCTACATTTGTGGTTATCGACAGATAGCTTACAGACTATTCCGAGCACATGGTTTACACATTACGGCATTTGGGGAGCGCCCAGATGCCCTGGAAAGAGTGTAAACCGATGGATGAAAGACTGAAGTTCATAGGCCGGCTCCTGCAA
>DATIUU010000113.1:0-3394 GCA_035466635.1 Woeseiaceae bacterium | reverse complement strand
ACCTCGATGAGGGTGTAGCCCGATTGCCGGACATCGAATTGTCGGCGATCAAACCGCATCGCCCGTTGCCTGTGTCACGCTCGCGCCGCCGAACAGCCAGTCGACGGCAACGACGTAGCCGCCACCGTCCTCCGGGCCGAGGCGCACGTCGAGACCGCTGGAGCTGCCGTCGGGGTAGAACCGCAACGTAACCGGCTCCTCGCGGTCGAAAGAAGATTGCCCCGCGACACGACGTGTCTCACTGACGTAGCCGCTGCGTTCTTGGATGACGAGCGCCATGCCACGGGGCAAAACTGTAGGGGGTGAGCCCGCGATCGCGTACGAGTCGGACTCGAGGTCGAACACGACATCGACCGGGGTGCCCTGGCTGATCGCGAGATGACGGGCGTCGCGGAGGATCGACGCCATGTCGTAAGCGGCTGTTCTCGCTTTCGTGCCGGGCACCACGGCCGACACCGCGGCCGGCACCAGCGCCACCAGCATGCCCGCGATCGCGAGCACGACCAGCAGCTCCAGCAACGTAAAGCCGGCTGTTCTGGAAATCGGGTTGTTGCGTGTTGTTACCAACTCACCACGTCCGCGTTTTCGCCGTCACCACCGTCGGCGTTGTCGGCGCCCAGCGAATACAGGTCGTAGTCGCCGTTCTCGCCGGGTGCGCGGTAGTGATAGTCGTTACCCCAGGGATCCCTGGGGATGTCTTTCTTCTTCAAATAGGGCCCGTTCCAGTTGCCGACGCCCGTGGGCGCGACCGACAGCGCGTTGAGGCCTTCCTCGGTGGTCGGGTAGCGCCCGACCTCGAGGTGGAACAGGTCCAGTCCTGCGCCGAATTCCTCGATCTGCAGCTGCGCGGTGTCGGTCTTGGCGCCGCCGAGGTACTTCAGCACGCGCGGGCCGACGAGGCCCGCGAGCAGGCCGAGGATCAGCAGGACGACGAGCAGTTCGATCAGCGTGAAGCCGGACTGGCGTCGTGGTTTGTGTCGTCTCGTGTGCGGCATTGTCTGGTTCCTCCGGATCAGATCACGAGTTCGTTGATGGAGAGGATTGCGACCAGGATCGAAATGATCACGGCGGCGATGACGACGCCCAGCACCAGGATCAGCATGGGCTCGAGCAGCGTCATCGTGCGCTTGATGGTGACCTGCGTATCGCGGTCGTAGGTTTCGGCAACCTTGGCGAGGATCGCCTCGAGTTCGCCGGACTCCTCGCCGACGCGGATCATGTGCGTGGCGAAGGAGGGGAAATGGGGCACGTCGGCCAGCGGGTCGGCGAGGCTCTGGCCTTCCTTGAGGTGGCCGGTGACTTTCTCGATGCCGTTCGCCAGCACGCGGTTGCCCATCGTGTCCCTGACGATTGTGAGCGCTTTCAGCAGCGGGATGCCGTTGTGCAACAGCGTGCTCAGGGTGTGCGCGAAGCGCGCCACTTCCATCTTCACGACGATCACGCCGAGGAACGGCGTCTGCAGCAGCCACGCGTGCCACTTGTAAGCGCTCTTCGGGTCCGCGAGCTGCCGGCGCACGAACCAGAAACCGCCGGCCGCGAGCACGACCAGCAGCCAGCCCCAGGACTGCAGGGTCTCGCCGACCGCGATCGTGATGCGGGTCGAGAGCGGCAACGCCGCGCCCATGCCGTCGAACATCTGCGTGAATTGCGGCACGACGTAGCCGAGCAGGATGAAGATCGAGACGACCGCGACGACCACGAGGATCGCCGGGTACATCAGCGCGGAGGAGAGCGTGCTCTTCATCTCCTTCGCGCTCTCCATGTGATCGGCGAGGCGTTCGAGCACCACCTCGAGCGCGCCGCCGGACTCGCCGGCGCGCAGCAGGCTGATGTAGAAGCGGCTGAACGCGGATTCCTGCGCTGCCATGGCGTCCGCGAGCGTCGAGCCTTCCTTGACCCGGTCGCGCACGTCCTCGAGCATGTTCCTGAGCGCGTCGCTGTCGGCGAGCGATACCAGGATCGCCAGCGCACGGTCGAGCGGCAGGCCCGCCGCCAGCAGCGTGCTGAGTTCGCGGGTCACGTCGCCGACCTGTTCGTCGGTGATGCGTTCGCGGCGCAGCCGGATATTCAGCGCCGATTTGCGCCTGGCGGCCGACTCGTCGACGCGGATCGGCACGTGGCCGAGCGACTGCAGCTTCGCGATGACGTGTTCGCGGGTGGACCCCGTCAGCACGCCGTCGACGATCTCGCCGGCGGTGGTCGCTGCCTTGTACTGGAAGGTCGCCATGTTCAGCCCCCGGCCGGCTTCGTGGACGGTTCGGGCGTGACGCGCAGCACTTCTTCGATGGTCGTGAGGCCGGCCACGGCTTTCTGCAGGCCGTCGTCGCGCATCGTGATCATGCCCTGCCTGGCGGCGAGCCGGGCGATGTCGCCGACGTCGCAGCGCTTCAGCACGAGCTCGCGGATCTCGTTCGACATCATCAGGATCTCGAGGATCGCGAGACGCCCGGTGTAGCCGGTGTCGCCGCAGTGCTCGCAGCCGACGGCCTTGTGAAGCGTCACCTTGCCGCCGGCGGCGAAACGGTCGAGGCCCCAGCGCTCGACGACCGCGTCGAGCGGCGTGTATTCCTCGCGGCACTCGGTACAGAGCGTGCGCACGAGGCGCTGCGCCTGGATGGCCGTGACCGCGGAGGTGAGCAGGTAGTCCTGCACGCCCATGTCGAGCAGCCGCATCACGCTGCCGGCGGCGTCGTTGGTATGCAGGGTGGAAAGCACGAGGTGCCCCGTGAGTGCCGACTGCACGGCGATCTGCGCCGTCTCGGTGTCGCGCATCTCGCCGATCATGATGACGTCGGGGTCCTGCCGTACGATCGAGCGCAGGGCGTTCGCAAAGGTGAGACCGATTTGAGGTTTCACCTGCATCTGGTTGATTCCACGGATATTGTATTCGACCGGGTCCTCGACCGTGATGATCATGCGCTCGGGCTGGTTGAGGTGCGTGAGCGCGGCATACAGGGTCGTCGACTTGCCGCTGCCGGTCGGGCCGGTGACCAGCAGGATGCCGTGCGGCGTCGCCAGCACGTCGTGCATCGTCTTGATCTGTGACGCGTTGAAGCCCAGCGCTGCGAAATCCATCGCCACCGCGTCGCGTTGCAGCAGGCGCATGACCACCGACTCGCCGTACATCGTCGGCACGGTCGAGACACGCAGGTCGTACTCGACACCGCGCACGCGTTGCTTGAAACGGCCGTCCTGGGCGAGGCGGCGCTCGGCGATGTTCAGGTTGGCCATGATCTTGACGCGCGAGATCACGGCGGCGGCCGACTGCATCGGCGGGGAATCGACCTCGCGCAGCATGCCGTCGACGCGGTAGCGGACCTTCAGCTGGCCTTCGAACGGCTCGATGTGGATGTCCGATGCTCCGCACTCGGCGGCCTTGTGGATGAGCTGGTTG
>DATIUU010000112.1:0-23629 GCA_035466635.1 Woeseiaceae bacterium | reverse complement strand
GTCGGCGCGTCCCTGCCCGTCCACCCCGGGGAACTACGTGTCGCGGCTGCGCACGGAGCTCGCGGAAACCGTCGCGGAGCTGCACAAGCCGGAATTCGGCTTCTCCGCACCCCAGGTCGACGCGCTCGCCGGCAAGCTGCATGCCTACATCGACAACGAGCAGGCGCTGCTCGAAAGCCGGCAGCGGAATACGCTGGTCCGCGAAATTCACGGCGACCTGCGGCCGGAGCACGTCTGCGTACTGGACGGGGGCAACATCGAAATTATCGACCGGCTCGAGTTCGACCCGGCACTGCGCTGCCTCGACTGCGTCGAGGAACTGGCCTACTTCGGGCTGGAATGCAGGGTAATCGGCGAACGCTGGATCGAGACGGCCTGCCGGGAGTTCTACCAGGCGAGGCACCATGACGCTGCGCCGCTGCACCTGTGGCAATTCTATGCCGCGCGTCGCGCCATGGTCCGCGCAATGCTCTCCGCATGGCATACGCTGGACGGCGACGACCGCCACCGCTGGCTGCGCCGGGGCCGCAGCTACCTGTCGCTTGCCGAGGACTACCTGGACCCGGACGCCGCGGCCATCTCCCGCAGCTGATCGGCGAACAGCGCGGCCGTCCCGAGGACGCTGATTCTCCCGAGATGGGCGTCGGGAAGCCCCAGGTTCTCGATGGCCACCGTGTCGGTGACCGTTACGGAATCGATGCCGGCCTGCTCGAACAGCTTCGGCGCGCCATTCTCGAACAGGCCGTGCGTGGCAGCGACCGACACGCGGCTTGCACCGGCCTCCAGACAGGCCTCCGCGGCGCGGCAGAGCGTCGTGCCGCTGCCGATCATGTCGTCCACGACCAGGACGTGATTGCCGGCCTGCCCGATGAGGCCGGAGCCCGTCACGAGACCTTCGCTGCGCCGCTTGTCCATCACCGCCATCGGCAGGGTCCTGCCGGACAGCTCGCGGTAGGTGTCGACGAACAGGCGCGTCGCCTTGATGCCGCCGAGGTCGGGCGCGAGGATGCTGTCGACGCTGTCGCCGACGGTCCTGCTGAAGTGTTCCGCGAGCAGCCGTCGCGTCTCGATGTTGATCGCCGGACCGCGGAAGCCGTTGTGCAGCGCCGCGGGGTTGTGGACGTCCATTGTCACGATGCAGTCGACGCCGAGGCCTTGCAGCAGCGTCGCAAGGTATCGCGCCGACACCGGGTCACGCGGCTTGGTGCGGCGGTCCTTCCTGGAATACGCGAAGTACGGCACGACCGCCGTCAGCCGCCGCACACCGGCGTCCTTCAGGGCGCCCGCAAAGAATGCGAGCCGGCAGATCTTGTCGTTGACCGAATAATCGCGGTCGCCGTGCAAAGACGCCACGACGTAGACGTCCTCGCCCCAGACGTCGGTCAGCGGCCTGGCCTTGTGTTCGCCGCACGCGAACTCGCGTTCCTCGTGCGGGTCGAGCGCCATTCCCAGCTGATCCGCGATGCGCTGCCCCAGCCCGGCCGAGGCGTTGAGGGCGAAGAGCTTCATGGCCGGATTGTAAGCCCGCACGGGACCGCGCATCTGTACGGAATACCAGCAGGCGGTAAGTAGAATCCCGGCTTGCGGCGCCCCGCGGGTCCGCGGATAGTGGTCGATATCGGACTGACGACGACAGGCGTTGCCGGCGACACGCGCATGGATGATCAATCGCGCCTCAGGCTGTTTCTCGCAGGCGACGTCATGACGGGCCGCGGCGTCGACCAGGTCCTTCCGCATCCGAGCGATCCCGTGCTGCATGAAGATTACGTGAAGGATGCGCGTGATTACGTGCGCCTCGCCGAACGTGTCAGCGGCCCGATCGCGCGGCCTGTCAGCGACGACTACATCTGGGGCGAAGCGCTGTCAGTATGGCAGGCGTATCGGCCCGACCTGCGGCTCATCAACCTCGAGACCAGCGTAACCACGAGCCAGTACTACTGGCGATGGAAGGGCATTCACTATCGCATGCACCCGGACAACGTGCGCTGCCTCGCTGCAGCGCAACCCGACTGTTGCCTGCTCGCCAACAATCACGTGCTCGACTGGGGTTACGCGGGGCTGATGGAGACGCTGACGACCCTGTATCGGGCGGGACTCACCTTTGCCGGTGCCGGCGCCGACATTGGCGAGGCGGCGCGCCCTGCCCGGCTCATTGCACCCGGCAAAGCCCGGGTGCTCGTCTATGCCTGCGCCGAGGGCGAAAGCGGCGTGCCGGGCTCCTGGGCGGCGGCCGCCGGTCGCGCCGGGGTCAATCGTCTCCGCGACCTCGACGACCGGACTGCGGACCGTATGGCCCGGGCGATCGCAGCCGAACGTTGCGACGGCGACATCGTCGTCCTGTCCATCCATTGGGGCGGCAACTGGGGCTATGCCGTGCCGCCGGCGCAGCGGCGCTTCGCCCATCGCCTGATCGACAGCGGTGCCGTGGATCTCGTGTACGGCCACTCGTCGCACCATGCCAGGGCCTTCGAGTGCTACGAGGGCAGGCTCATCATCTACGGCACCGGCGATTTCATCACCGACTATGAAGGCATCCGCGGCCACGAGCAGTACCGTCCCTGGCTGAGCCCTATGTATTTCGTCGACCTCGATCCCGCTACCGGCGCGCTCGAACGCCTGCAGATCGTGCCACTCCGGCTGCAGCGGTTCCGTTTGACCGCGGCAGCTACGGAAGACCGCCTGTGGCTGCTCGGGCAGCTGAATCGCGCCAGCCGCGACTTCGACACCGTGATCGAGGCACGAGACGGCGCCCTCGTCGTCGATGCCTGCACGACCACCTGACAACGAGGAGGCCAGACCCATGCCGAATGCAACCACCGAATGCCGCATCAAAGCCGGCGATGTCACGCTCGCGGGATTCCTGGACATTCCGCAGCAAGCCTGCGGCATCGTGGTCTTCGCTCACGGCAGCGGCAGCAGCCGTTTCAGCCGCCGCAACAACGCCGTCGCGGCATTCCTCCGTGAAGCCGGCCTCGGCACGCTGCTCTTCGACCTGCTGACCGCCGACGAAGAGCGCGTCGACCAGTACACACGTGAGCACCGCTTCGACATCCCCTTGCTGAGCCGGCGCCTGGCAGGCGCCGTTCGCTGGCTGGCCGGCGAAGCCGGCGCCAGGGGGCTGCCGATCGGCCTGTTCGGTTCCAGCACCGGCGCCGCGGCCGCGCTGATCGCCGCCTCCGATTTACCGCAGCTGGTGGCAGCCGTCGTGTCGCGCGGCGGACGCGCGGACCTCGCCGGCGAGGCGTTGTCGCGGGTGCGGGCGCCGTCGCTCCTGATCGTCGGCGGCCGCGACACGGAGGTGCTGCGGCTCAACCGCGCCGCACAGGAGGACATGCATTGCCGCTCGGAAGTTGCCGTCGTGCCGGGCGCCACCCACCTGTTCGAGGAGCCGGGCGCACTCGACGAGGTCGCCGCGTTGACGCGCGACTGGTTCGTCAGGCACCTGCAGCGGGCCCGGGCCGCCTAGTAAACGTCGAGCTCGTCGGGGCCGTAGTCGGCTGCCGAGAGGATGTCGAGCACGCGGTTGATGCAGTCGCCGTGGCGCTGCTTGACGCCGATCAGGCCCTCGTCGGCGTCCTGCAATAGCGCTGCGGCTGCCTCGATGTCACCGAGGCTCGGTTGTGCGCCGAGGATCTCGACGACCGTGTGGTCCTGTATTCCGGGGAACAGGCGCGTGATGTCGTGGCGGGTGGCTGCGTCCATGGATTGACGCTAGCACGCAGCCGAGGCTGCCGGAATCAGGGCTTGTACCGACTGGACGTTGCGTGCAGGCGCAATCACGCACTCTGGCCGACGCTGCAGGAATCGCTGCGACAGGCACCAATCGCAGGCGATAATCGCTTAAAATGCCCCGATGGCCGGCGGATTCGCAAAAGACGGCGCGGTGCAGGACCAGATCGACGCTACCGTGGAGGACGCGATCAAGCGTGCGCGCAGCGAGTTGCCGACCGGCGAGAGCCGCAGCCGCTGTGAGGAATGCGACAAGGAAATCCCCGCCGCACGGCGCGCAGCGGTGCCCGGTGTACGCCTGTGTCTCGCCTGCCAGGCGGAGCACGACAAGCAACGCAAAGCGGTGAGCGGCTACAATCGCCGCGGCAGTAAAGACAGCCAGTTGAGGTAAGCCGGCTATGTTCAGGAATAGACTGTTGTTATTGGTCGGTATCGCTGCCGTTGCACTGCCGGTGACCGCGGTAACCGGTGAGACCACGCTGAAAGAGATCATGCAGGAGCTGCGCCGCAATTTCCTCGAGGTATCCGACGGTTTCCTGCTCGACGACTTCGACAGGGTCGCGGAAGGCGCACTCGCAATCGCGGAACACCCGCGAATCCCGCCGGCGCAGATCGAGCGCGTGGCCAATGAACTCGGGCCCGAGATGCCCGTGTTCAAGAACTTCGACGTGCAGGTGCACGAACTGTCGCTGGAGATCTACAAGGCGGCGAAAGACGGCGACCGCGCCGCCGCGATCGCCGCCTACCAGGGCATGGTGGCCGCCTGTTTCGACTGTCATGCGGCCTACCGCGAGCGGGTAAGCGCGGCCCTGACAGCCGAATAGCCAGTAATTCGTTGCATTCCTCGCCGCGTAAGCGGCGTTCAGAGTTTCAGCGTCATGATCACGACGCCCGGGTCATCCGGTGAGCGCTGCTGGTCGAAACCGAGGTCCTTCGCGAGCGCGATCATGCCCTTGTTCTCACGCAGCACGATACCGGCCATCTCCTCGAGACGGCGGTCTCTCGCGATGTCGATGAGCCGCCGCAACAGCTCGGTCGCGATGCCCTTGCCGTGCCAGTCGTCGGCGACGACGATCGCGAATTCGCAGCTGCGGCCGTCGGGATTCATCACGTAGCGGCCGACGGCGATCTGCCGCTCGCGGCCGTCGGTATCGACGAGCGCGATCAGGGCCATCTCGCGGTCGTAATCGATCTGCGTGAAGCGCGACACCATTTGCAGGGTGATGTTCTTCAGCGAGTACATGAAGCGCAGGTAGCGCGAACGCTCGGACAGCCCGTCGACGAATTCGCGCTCGGTCTCGGCGTCCTCCGGGCGGATCGGGCGGATCGTGATGTAGGTGCCATCGAGCAGCCGGTACTCATCCACGAGCTTGCTCGGGTACGGGTGGATCGCCATGTGCGAGTATTCGCGTGCCGCCGGGCTCACGGGCTTCACCACGATGCGCGCATCGAGCGCCATCGCCTTCTCGGCGTCGACGACGAGCGGGTTGATGTCGAGTTCCTCGAGCCAGGGCAGTTCGCAAACCATGTCGGACAGGCGCAGGATGACGTCCTCGAGGGCACGGCGATTCGCAGCCGGGCGGCCGCGGAACTCGTCGAGGAAACGCGATGCGCGCGTGCCCGCGATCATGCTCCTGGCGAGAAAACGGTTCAAAGGCGGCAGCCCGATGGCCCGGTCGCGCAGTACTTCGACCATGGTGCCGCCGAGGCCGACGCTGATGACCGGTCCGAACACTTCGTCGTTGATCACGCCGAGCATGAGTTCGCGTCCCGCGCGCGACTGCCACATGGGCTCGATCAGTACGCCGCTGATCTTCGCATCGGGCCGTCGCGCCTGCGCGGTCTCCACGAGTTGCCGGTAAGCGGTCTGCACGTCGCGGCCGCTGCTGATACCGAGGCGCACGCCGTCGACTTCCGTCTTGTGCGAGATATCCGCCGAGTGGATCTTCATCGCTACGGGAAACCCGAACTCCTCCGCGATAGCGAGTGCCTCGTTGGGATCGTGTGCCGGGATACTGCGAACCACCGGGATCCCGAACGCGGCCAGCAGTGCTTTCGACTCGACCAGGTCGAGTACGCGGCGTTTCCGTGCCAGGGCGTTCTGGATGATGAGCTGCGCACCCTCACGGTCCGGCTCCGCGCGCTTGCCGAGGGCTTGCGGAACCTGCAGCAGCAGTTCCTGGTTCGCACGGTAGGCCGCCGCGGCCGCAAATGCCTCGACCGCCGCTTCCGGCGTCGCATAGGTCGGGATTCCGTGCTCGCGAAACAGGTTGCGGCTTGCCTGCATGGACTCATCGCCCATCCAGCAGGTGAGCACCGGCTTTTTCTCGCGCTCCTTCAGTTCGACCATGCGCTCCGCGATCGACGTCGGGTCGGTCATCGCCTGCGGCACGACGATCGCGAGCACGCAGTCCACGCCCTCGTCGCCCAGGCAGGATTCCACGGCCGCTGCGTACTGCTGATCGGTCGCATCGCCGAGGACGTCGACGGGGTTGTCGTGCGACCAGCATTCGGCCAGCTGCTCGTCGAGTTCGCGGCAGGTCGAGCCGGACAGGTCCGCAAGCACCAGGTCGCGGTCGATCAGGAAGTCCGCCGCCATCACGCCGGGACCGCCTCCGTTGGTGACGACAGCGAGCCGCGGACCGGCCGTGCGCACGCCGGTGTGCAGCGTCTCGGCCACCGCGAAAAAGTCGGAATAGTTGTGCACGCGCACGACACCGGCACGATTCAGTGCTGCATCGAATACGTCGTCGGCGCCGACCAGGGCACCGGTGTGGGACACCGCCGCGCGGCTGCCCTGCGCGAAACGCCCCGCCTTCATGACGATCACGGGCTTGGCGCGCGATGCCGCCCGCAACGCGCTCATGAAACGGCGCGGTTCGTGAATCCCCTCCACGTACAGCATGATCGCCTGGGTTGCCGGATCGATCACCAGGTAGTCGAGGATCTCGCCGAAATCGAGGTCCGCCGCGATACCGCTGGAAATTACGCACGAAAAACCGATGTTGCGCGGGCTGGCCCAGTCGAGCATCGCCGTGCACATCGCGCCCGACTGCGATACCAGCGCAATCTGGCCCGGCTTCGCCATGCGCTGGCTGAACGTCGCATTCAGGTTGATGGCGGGACGCATGACGCCGAGACAGTTCGGGCCGATAAACCGGATACGATGCCGCCGGGCCCTGTCGAGCACGACCTGCTCGAGCGCGCGGCCGTCTTCCCCGGCCTCGCGGAAACCCGCCGACAGGATGACGGCCGCGGAGACGTTGTGCGCGCCGCAATCGTCGAGCACGTCGGGCACGGCCTGCGCCGGCGTCAGGATGACGGCGAGTTCGACGGGTTCCCCGATGTCCCGCAGTGACGCATAACACGGCCTGCCCTGCACGGTATCGTGCTTCGGATTCACGGCATAGATCGGCCCCTCGAAGCCGGCATCCACGAGATTCCTCAGAACCACCGTGCCGAGCGAACCTTCGCGTTCGCTGGCCCCGATCAATGCGACCGACCTGGCTTCGAATATCGGCGCGATGTCCGGCCCCTGATCTCTTACATATTGCATGCGTCCTTTCCCGTGATACATTGCGACAGCGCCGTTCAATCTGCCGACCGGTCGCCAGCAAGGGATTGTACGTGACAACTGCGCTGCTCTATCACCCGATATTTGACCGCCACGAAGTAGCGGACGGCCATCCGGAATGCCCGCAACGATTGACGAGCATCACGGATGCCCTGCACGCGCGGCACCTGTACGACCACCTGGTGCCGGTCGAGGCCCGCGCCGCGACCCGGCAGGAACTGGAGCGCGTCCACCAGGCCTGGTATCTCGACATGCTCGAGGCGCGCGCACCCGCTGCAGGCTTCGAGCAGCTCGATCCCGACACCTGGCTGGGACCGCACACACTGCCGGCCGCCCGCCATGCCGCCGGTGCCGCGGTGCTCGCGACGGAACTGGTGCTCGAGGGCCGCGTCGCCAGCGCCTTCTGCTGCGTGCGCCCGCCGGGGCATCATGCCGGCAAGGCTTCGGCCATGGGCTTCTGCTATTACAACAATATCGCCGTCGCGGCAGCACACGCGCTGGCGAGCGGGGCCATCGAGCGCGTTGCCATCCTCGACTTCGACGTGCATCACGGCAACGGTACCGAAGAGATATTTCTGCAGGATGACAGGGTACTGCTGTGTTCCAGCTACCAGCACCCGTTCTACCCCTACACGGGCGCGCCTTCCGAGCCCGGACATATCGCCAACGTGCCGTTGCCGGCCGGCACCCGCGGCAGCGAGTTCCGCAAGGCCATCGAGACGCACTGGCTTCCCGAGATCGATCGTTTCGCGCCGCAGTTCGTATTCGTGTCGGCGGGCTTCGACGCCCACGCCGGCGACCCGCTTGCCCAGCTCCTGCTGACGGTGGACGATTACGCCTGGATCACGGCGCGGATCGTCGAACTTGCGGCCAGGCACGCAGGGGGGCGCGTCGTCTCGAGCCTCGAAGGCGGCTATGCGCTGGACGCGCTCGCTGCAAGCGCCTGCGCACACGTGCAGACGCTCGCCGGGCTGTGATTAATTAACATAGGCAGTTGCGCGTATTGAGACTGCGTCTAATACGTGAGACAAAGCCGCCCAACTCGAAACACGTGGAGAATCGTTTTGAAATCAATCAGTTTGAAGCTCGTATTTGCGGTTGTCGCCGTCAGCCTGCTGCCGGTGATCGCCGGCTGCTCGAGGCCTGCGGATGAGCCGGCCGCCGGGAATCCCGCCCTGGCCACGCCCGTACCGCCCGGCATGGTCCGCGGCACCGTTCTGGAGACGATGGACTCGGGCGGTTACACCTACGCGTTCCTGGAGACGGGGCAAGACCAGCGCTGGGTCGCGGCCCTGCAGACGCCGGTCGCGGTCGGCGACGTCGTGCAGGTCGATGCCGGCATGATCATGACCGACTTTACGAGCAACACGCTGGGCCGTTCGTTCGACGTCGTGTATTTCGTGAGCGGCCTGCAAAACCTCACGAGCGGCTCGCCGCCCCCGCCGCAGGCCGCCGCTGGCATGCCTGCCGCCGGTGGCATGCCTGCCGGCCACCCGGATATCAGCGGCGGCGGTTCGGCGGCGACGGCCGCCGCGGGCGTCGAGGCCTTCGAAGCAGGCAAGGACATCGCCTACGTTTATGCCAACAAGGACGAGCTCGCGGGCAGCGAGATCACCCTGCGCGGCAAGGTGGTGAAATACAATCCGGGCATCCTCGGCTGGAATTTCATCCATATCCAGGACGGCTCGGGCGATGCAGCGGCAGGCACCAACGACCTCATCGTCACCACCAAGGCCGCCACGGCCGTCGGCGACACGGTGGTACTGACCGGCAACATCGTGCTGGACAAGGACTTCGGAGCCGGCTACAGCTACCCCGTGCTGCTGGAAGACGCCAGCATCAGCACCGAGTAGGCATCCGCAATCCAGGCGCCGGCTTGGCCGGCGCCATGGCCAGGCTGCCGGCGCAGATCGGGCAGACGAACGACCGCCCGTTCGCAACGCCGGGTAGCCCGCCGCTCAGCACCTGATCTCTAACCGCGCGAAGTCCTGGATGTAGGCCGGTGCCTCGGAGGCTTTGCGCCCGACGTTGCCGTTGCCGGCCGGCCGCACCGACTCCCCGTCTGCGCCGGGTTCCGGCCTGGCGCGCATCCACTCGCCGTAACGCACGACACCGTCAACGCGATAGGACGGCCGTACGGACCATCGGTAGGTCTTGCAGGCATCGATCTCGTGGTTCAGCGTATGCGCGGGCTCCGGCACCTGGCGCTCGGAATAGACCAGGCGGTGCTCGTCGTAGATCTCGACGTCGTAATGGATGTCGGCTTCGCCGACGCCGGCAATCAGCGGGTTCGCTGAATGCCCGAGGGGCAGCGGCCGCCATGCGAGCGTCGGCGTCGTCGACTTGCTGATCCCGTGCCAGGCGTTCTTTTTCACCCGCGATACCGTGCCGGATTCGATGGGCTGCAGCTGGTGCGCAGGCTCTACCCGGGCGAAGAGTACGGCCGTGATCTCGCGAGCCAGGTAATGCGCCGCAAAATTGGCATAGTCTTTCCACAGGGCATTGTCATTGGCCGTCCAGTTCTTCAGCGTGTCCCTGTCCTCGTAGGTGACGACCGCATCGTAGATCTTCAAGCCGTCATCCGGATCGCGCACGGTCGCCTTCGCGGACACGGCCAGCACGGCCGCGTCGCCTTCGACATCGATGCCGACGTCGACGAAGCTCACGAACAGGATCGCGTCCGTGTCCTCGGGGATCGGTACCGACGGCGCAAACAACCTCGTCTCCGGGCTCGAAAGCCTGCCGAGTTCCTGGTAGACGTCGAGCGCGAGGCCGTCGTTCGAGAGTGGCGTGTCGTCCGCGGCCGAGAGTTCCCTGGTCATGCCGTCCCGGAACGCCTGTATCTCGCGTTGCGCGGCGCCGGAAAGCCCACCGAATATTGCGCCCGGTATGGTGAGTATCGGCACCGGAAAATTGACGTTGACGCCGCCGATCTCCTGCGAAATCGTGCCCATCCGGGAGCCCTCGCTCATGCCACCGACCAGTCCGGGCGTTTCCTTGCGGTAACTCCCGCCGATCTCTTCCTGCGGAGGACTCTCCCGGCCGATGAGGACGGCCTTCCTGATCGAGGTCCGCACGGATTCCGGCAAGTAGGCGTGCGGCTCGACGGCGATCGCCTGCACGGCCGGCACGGGGCCCTGGGGCGCCTGCCCCAGAGCCGGCAATCCCGCCACCAGCAATACCGACGCAGTCAGGGCCAGCAGAGAAAACAACCGCTGGTTACGCCCTTGGGGTCTCATGGCAGCCTCGCTTGCGTGACGGTCGTGTTGATGAGTTCGATTGCAATAATGAGCGCGCGTTCCATCCGGATCACCCTGCCACCACTAGCCCCGGTTACGCCGGATGAGCTGCCGCCGCGTGTGCTTGTCGGGACGCCCTGCCGTCTTCGGCATGAGCAGGCGGTCCTGGCGCAGGGCCTCGATCAGCGCCTCGCGCTCGCGCACGATCCCCGGATCCTCTTCGTAACACTGCCGCGCCTCGGCGGCGGGGCCCCTTCGCACCGGGATGGCCGTGACGTCCAGTAGGTAGGGAAGGCGCTCGCGCACGAGTTCGATACGATCGCCGCGCCTGACCCGGGCCCCGGGGGTCGTGCGTTCACCGTTGACCCGGACGTGCCCGCCGGATACGGCCGCGGTGGCGAGGCTGCGCGTCTTGTAGAAGCGGCAGTAATACAGCCATCGGTCGATTCGAAGGCCGTCGGGACGATCGGGCATGGATGCCGGCCGGTTGCGTTAATTGTCGCCGATTATAGCGGCCGGCCGTGCGCGTTGCGCCACGAGCCCGCGTGTTACACACTTGACGCCACTCCAACAGGTCAGGAACCGTGCGTTGCAGCCAGAGATCGCGATCGTCCTCGGTATATTCCTCGCTTTCGTGTTGCTGGAGATCGCCTTCACACGGTTTTTCAACAAGCCGGGACAGCGGGCCGATGACGCCATCGTCGAAATCGTGAGCACGCTGTCGCTGGTAGTCGTGAGCCAGCCCTTCGCGCTTGCCGGCGGCGCATTCCTGGCCAGCCTCGCCGCACCGGACGCCGCCGGGGCACTCGCGGGCCTGCCGATTGTCGCGCAGGTGGGGTTGTTGCTGGTATTCGACGACATGTCGCAGTACTGGTGGCACCGCCTGACGCACAACGTGCCGTGGCTCTACAACCTGCATCGCGCCCATCACGATGCCGAGTACCTGTCGATCCGGGTCGTGTACCGCAACAACGTGTTCTATTACCTCCTCATGCCGGGCCTCTGGTTCTCGGGGGCGCTCATATACTTCGGCCTGGGCTGGGTCTACGCGTTTTACCTCGTCGTGAAGATGACGGTGATCTACGGCGCGCATTGCGACGTCCGCTGGGACCAGCGCCTCTACCGCATGCGCTGGCTGTCCCCGGTCATGTGGGTCGTCGAACGTGTCATCTCGACGCCGGCCACGCACAGCGCTCATCACGGCAAGTTCGCTGGCGACACTGCGACCTTCTACAAG
The DNA here is from genome assembly GCA_035466635.1 of Woeseiaceae bacterium. Lineage (GTDB taxonomy): Bacteria > Pseudomonadota > Gammaproteobacteria > Steroidobacterales > Woeseiaceae > UBA1847. The sequence continues at coordinate 11,850 of DATIUU010000112.1, read as the reverse complement.
GGAAACTACGGCAATCTGCTCTTCTTCTGGGACGTACTGTTCGGTACTGCCCGCATAACGCGGCGTTACCCCGAGCGCATGGGGGTCGAGAACCTCGAGCCGATGTCCGCCGCCGAGCAGCTGTTCTGGCCGCTGCTCGGGCCGGGGACGCGTTCCGGCGCGGCAGACGGCCAGGGCGCTGCGGGTCGGGATCAGGGAACTCACTGATTCCTGCAATTCTCGGAGCTCGACGGCTGTAACTCCGGACCGACGACGGCGGACTGCGAGCGCGTCACCATCGAATGCTGCGATTGGACATAAGTGGTGACGCCCTGCGCTTCGCATGGAACCGGATTCGCGCCGGTTTCGTGACAAGCTACATGGCATCCGCGTAAAACAGGGAAAGTGATTATGCGATTCACCGCGAAACGACGGCAGCAGGAAGCCGCCTCGAGCACCGGCACCTACCGCGTGCAGTTGTATTCGCGCCGCGCGGTGCTGATCAGGGAATTCTGTCTCGACGCCCGCGAAAACGGCCTCGCCGACATGGCAGCCGCCGAAGAACACCTGCGCCGTACGATTCCGCCCACGGATTCCGCGTCGCTGACCGTCGCCCTGATCGACGAAAGCCCCGACCGCCACCACTACCTGCAATTCGACATCGAACCGGCCCGGTAACCGGGCCGCAAATCCGGACCGATCGCAATTACCGCCTGCTGGCGGCAGGCATCGAGCTGCTCTAGACTCGGATCAGATGATGTGATTCCGGCTGGGGGTGGCGATCATGCGTGATCCTGGTTTGGTCCTGGCGTTCCTGCTGTTCGCGGGGCTGGTGGCGAATGCAGCCGAAGAACCGGTGGACCTTCGCGAGCACGTTCGATTCGGCGAACACCTGCACCTCATCGAACAACCCCTGCCCGAATTCCCCAAGTCCGAGCTGCTGCGCGGACGCGAAGGCTGGGTACTGCTCAGCTACGCCGTGCTCGAGGACGGCTCGGTATTCAGCCCGGTCATAGAAGCGTCGAGCGGCAGCGAAGCGTTCAACGAAGCAGCCACGGAAGCGGTGGGCCGCTGGCGCTATTTGCCGGGTGAGGGACAGACCGACAAGGTGCTGCTGCACTTCGTGTACGAACGCAAACAACCCTACGTGTCCAAGAAGTTCTTTGCGCGCGACAGGAAGGTTCACGCGGCCATCGATAAAGGGACACTGGAAAAGGCACAGGCACTCATCGACGAGATGCGCGCCAGAGACGACCTGACCGCCGTCGAGCTTGCGTACACCTATATCGCCGAGGGCCGGATCTTCGAGACGCAGGGCGACAAGGAACAACAACTGCAGCGTTTTCGCAGGGCCATGATCAACGACGGCCGCTGGCTCGGCCGCAACGATTACCTGAAGCTCCTCCATGCTGCCGTGATTCTCGAGCTGCAGCTCGAGGACTACTCGTCCGCGCTGCGCGATTACCGGATCCTGACCGAGACGGAGGTCGGCAGGAAGCTGGCAGCGGGTGTCGAAGAACCGATGACCAGGATCGCAGCCGCGGTGGAAAACGGCACGCAACTCCCACCGCCCTGGTCGCCCGCGGAAATGGAAGTGTTCATCGTGCGCGAACCGCCGCAGCCGGACCGCTCGGACCAGTTCCCGAGACCGGAGCCGGAACGCGAGCCGTCACGGCCCGAGACGCCGCCGCGCACGGACCCGCCACGGCAGCAGAGCAGCTGACCGCCAGGCCTACATCGACAACGAGCCGTCGCGAAAGTCCGTCTTGTCCAGCCAGGCGTTCACCAGGACGGGCTTGCCGCCGCCGGCTGCCGCCCGCGCCTCGCGCAAGCCGGCCGCCACCTGGTCCGGGCTCTGCAGCAGGACCCCGTGGCCGCCCAGCGCAGCGGCCACTTGGTGATAATCGCTGCGCTCGAGCACCGTGCCAACGTCGTCCCGCAGTATCTTGACCTGCTCACGCGCGATCTGCGTCCAGCCGGCATCGTTGCCGACAACCGCGATGATGGGAATGCCGTGGCGCGCGAAGGTATCGAACTCCGCGAGCGAGTAACCCACCGAACCGTCACCGAACAGCATCCACACTTCACTGCCCGGCCGGCACAGGCTCGCGCCCAGCGCGAACCCCGCGCCGCAGCCGAGCGTGCCGAACACGCCCGGGTCGAGCCAGCTGAGCGGAGCGCGCGGCTTCACGATGTAGGACGCCGTGCCGACGAAGTCGCCGCCATCGGCCACGATGACGCTGTCGTCCGGCAATGCTGCGTCGATGTGCCGGCACAGCGATACCGGATTGACGTACCCGGAATCGCGCCCCGCCGTTGCGTCTATTTCGGCTTCTCGCTCGGCATCGCGCGATTCGAGCGCGACGTGCCAGTCGCGCCAGCGTTCGTGGGTGCCGGCGGCGAGCGCAGCGGCGAGCGCGCGGACGAAGCTGCCGGCATCCGCGAGGATGCCGATATCGGGCTTGCGGTTGCGCTTCAGGTCGACCTTGCTGCGATTGGCCGATACCAGGCACGCCGCCCGCCTCACATGGCGGCCGTAGTCGAGCCGGAAGTCCGACGGCACGCCGGCCAGGATCACCATGTCCGCTTCCTTCAGGGCCTTGCGCCGCTGGTGGCGGCGATGCAGCGGATGCGCGGCGCCGAGCAGCCCGCGCGCCATGCCGGAGAGATACACGGGGACGTTCAGGCTGGCGATCGCCGCGGCGACGGCATCCGCCTGCCCGGCCTCGACGAGCGCCTGGCTGCCGACGACGAGCAGCGGCCGTTTCGCATCCGCGAGCCTTGCCGCCGCCCGGTCCACTGCACCCTGTGCAGCCGCCGCGGACGCGACCGTCGCCACGAATTCCAGGTCGGCGCCTTGCGGCGCGGCGAACAAGCGCCGCGCATGATGCTGCAGGTAGGCACGCATGAGGCGATCCGGGACGGAACCGCCCTTCGGGGTCGCCGCTTCGTACCACTCGCGTATCACGCGCTCGTCGTACAGCAGGTCGACGGGGCACTCGATGAAGACCGGGCCGGGGACGCCGCTTTGCGCAACCTGGAACCCTCTCTGGATCGCCGGCGCGAGGTCGCGCACGCGCTTGACCGCGCTGCTCCACTTGACGTGCGGCCGGAACAACGCGAGCTGGTCGATATCCTGCAGCGCGCCGCGGCCCTGCAACAGCGTCGCGGCCGCGCCACCGAGCAACACGACCGGTGACTGTGCGAGCTGGGCGTTCTTGACGGCCGTTATCGTGTTGGTCACCCCCGGTCCCGCCGTCACGGCGGCGACGCCCGGGATGCCGGTCAGGCGCGCGGCCGCATCCGCCGCGAACACCGCGGTCGCCTCGTGACGGGTGTCCACGACGCGGATGCCGCGGTCCTTGGCGCCTTTCAGGATCGGCGAAATGTGACCGCCGCACAGGGTAAACAGCAGCCTGACGCCGTGTGCCTCCAGGACTCGCCCGATGATGTCGCCACCGTTCATGCGCTCACCTCACAGCAGGCCGAAAAGGTGGAACACGGCGGTACCGGTCAGCGTACCCAGCGCGTAGCCGAGCACACCGACCAGCACCCCGGGCGTGACCAGATCGTGCCAGCCTTTCGCCGCCGCGAGCGCGGGCGCTGTCGTCGCGCCGAGAATCGCGGCGTTGGAGGCCGTGACCAGCTCCGGCAGCGTGAGGCGGAACAGCCGCCCGACGCCCAGCAGCACCAGCAGGTGCACGCTGAGCAGGATGAGCACGAGTACGATCAGCAATGGCGCAATGCGGATCATCGCGACCAGGTCGGCGCCGGCCGCAATCGCGGCAAAGAACACGAAAGCGAGGCCGACACCGAGCTCGAATCCGCCGTGCAGCCGCCGCATGAGCCCCGGGAAAGCGGTCGCCGCGGCGACCACCAGTAGCGTTATGACCGCGTATCGCAGGCTGGGGACAGCGGTGAGCGACGTGATGAAATCGCCGACCGCGACGAAACTGATCGCCGTCGCCATCGCCAGCGTGAGGCTCGCGGCCGTGATCGGCTCGCCCCCGCCGGCAGGCGCCTGCTGCTCACCGTGTTCATGCGTGCTGTAGCGCCGCGCCAGCCAGTTCCAGCCCGGCAACAGGGCGATCACGCCGAGAAAGACGGCGCTGAAGAGATTGTCGGTCGCCGTCGCGGCCGAGAAGAACGACGCATCCTTGCTGAGCCCCGTGATCTCCCCGAGCGCGGCGTAGTTCACGGAGCCGCCGATGTAGGTGGAGGTGAACAGCCCGGCTATGCCCGCTTCGCGCAGCGCCGGATCTAGGTCCGCCGCCGGCGCGAGGCTGCCGAGGTCGAGCACGCTCACGGCCACCACGACGCCTATGACGGTCCCGGCGCTTGCGATCAGGAACGCTCCCGTCATGCGGGTCGTCTCGAACAGCATGTGCCGCAGGTCCGCCTTGAACAGGAACAGCGGTATCAGTACCGGCACGAAATACGCAAACACGAAGTCGAAAGCCGGCGCCGAGTGCGGAATGATGCGCAGATTGGCGACCGCGATGGCCGAGAGAATCGCGATCACCGCGCCCGTCAGGTGGGAACCGATGCGGGTCTTCTCGGCGAGGAACGCGGCGCCGGCGATGACGAACAGCACGGCCATGAGCGCCAGGTCGTTGTCGGGGCTGATGACGGTCATTGGTTCCCTCGGGATACGGCGATCGCCCCAGTGTACGGTGGAATACACCTACGGCGAAATGGGCAGGGTAAGGCCTTCCAGCGGCGCCCGACGCGCAAACGCGGATTGCTGCGTACTTGTCCTTATATGGCCGTCCGGCGCAACTCCCCAGACTCGCGGATGACTATTTGGGAACCGGGGCCGTCGTGTCCAAACTACCAGAATGGCGCCGATACAGGGTTTATGGCATCGGCACCGTTTACGCCATCGTGGCCTTTCTTGCAGCGCAGCTGATCGAGAGGTTTTCGGCTGCGTTGCGCCTGGACGACAACTCGGCAGACCTGATCATCATTACGCTCGCGCTGGGATTGGTGCCGACCGTGATCATCACCTGGATGCTCTCGGCTTCGCCGGAAGGCGCTGCCGAAGGCTCAAAACATGCGCTTTCGACGGCTGAGTGTCTTCGTGCAGTACCAGACGAGCAGGCCGATGCCGATCCCGATCAGTACCAGCGGCGCTAGCGGGATCGCGACCTCCCAGAGTTCCCAGAATCCGCCGACGACGAACGCGATAGCGGCGATGACCCAGAACGCGTCAATGCGAACGTGAAAAGCGGCGCGCAGGCCCTGCAGGAGCAGCAGCAGGAGGCCGGTACCCACTATCCCCCAGCCGAGACTGAATTCGAGCAACCAGGCAACGCCGATCCAGATAAAGAACACCGCCCAGCCGACGATATCCAGGAGGCTCGAGCGATCCTGCTGCTCGATGAATTCAATCATCTTGTGGACGTCCGGCTTCCCGTCCGCCCCGCGCCAGTCGTGCATTGCATGCTTCATCAGGAGCACCTCCAATGCCTTTATCAGGGTATGGCGCTATCCCGCCGGGCTGTCAATCGGGACTATTACCTAAGTCCCCGCCCTCAGTCGACGATGATGCGCGGGTCGAATGCCTCGCCGCCGGCGAAGTTCACGCCATACTCGTAAGCACGGGACTCGGCATCGATCGTGACTGCCACGACGCCCCCGGACGAACCGCGCTTCGCGGCACCCGGAAACGGCGCATCGCCCATGAAGTCGACGAAGTAATTGCGGTCGGATCCCGTCAATACCCACTGCACCTGGTCGCCGTTGCAGACGTGGACGTCTTCCGCCGAACCGCCGCGGTAGCTCAACTCGGGCATCCCGTCCGCTCCCTCGGCCACCTGGATCGTGTGATTGCCGCCCCGCGAGCAGCTTCCCTGGCTGTTCGAGTCAGCGCTGCCCAGCAACAAGACTGCAGCAATCGCCACTGTGGCCGCTATCGTGCTCGTTATTTTCATTGTTGGTTCTCCCGTTTAGTTTAAGTACAACCATCAGGTCCGGTTGTTGGAAACCAGCTGCCTGAACCGCTCGTGATCCCGCAACGGTTGCAGCGCCGGATCTATCTGCAGCAGTTCCCGCTCGTAACTCAGTTCGACGGCGCGCTCGAGTGCCGCGAGCGCCTTGTCCAGTTCGCCGAACTGCACGTGGATGAGGGCGCTGTTGTAGTGCACGTACATGATGCCCGGCCCCTGGCTGGTCGCCCGCGCATCGAGTTCGAGCGCCCTTGCCGTATCGCCGATCCGCGCGCAATAGAGGGCCATGTCGGAAATGACCTGCACGTCGTCGACATTGATCTCGAGCAGGCTTTCGCCCAGTTCGATGGCGCGCTTGTAGGCGACTTCCGCCACTTGCTTCTGGTCGCCCTGGAAATAATACGCATCGCCGAGATTGCCCCACACCCGGTGGTCGTTCGGTGCGAGGTTCGCAGCGTTGACGTAGCGCTCGATGGCACGCTCGAAATCACCGAGGTAGAAATACATGGTGCCGGTGTTCGAGTAAGCGCTGCGCGTCGGCTTGATCTCGATCGACCTGTCCCATGCCTCGGCAGCTTTTCTGAAATCGCCGGAGAGGTAGTGGGCCGCACCCAGGTTATTCAGCGCCTGGGCATCGTCGTCAACGCGATCCACGAACATCTGGTAGAACTCGGCGGCTTCGCCATAGCGCCCCTGGAAAAACATGAAATTGCCCATCTCATTGAACGCGCGCCAGTAGCTCGCGTCCGTCGCGATCGCAAGGCGCAGGTTGGCCTCGGCATCATCAACCCGGTCGAGCGCCTGCTGTGCGCGAGCCAAGCCAACGTACGCCTCGGCGAGATGGTTATTGGCATCGCGCGCTCCCTCGAACGCACGCAGCGCATCCTCGTTTCTTCCGGAGGCCAGGTACAGCCAGCCCAGCACCAGGCGCACGTCGACGGATTCCCCGCCATGTTCGAGTGCTTGCTGGCACGCCCGCTCGGCGCTCCCGAATCGCTGGGCGTCGGCGGAAAGCTCGTAGGCGGCGAGGTGCTTCCGGCACATGGCCGCATGCGCGTTCGCATAATCGGGGTCGATCGCGAGCGCTTCACGCAGCAACCCTTCCGCCATCAGCAGGGACGTTTCGTCCGGCGGCTTGCGCAGGAAATCGATGCCGCGAAGGTAGGCGTCGTAAGCCTCGACGTTGCCGGTGCCGAGATTCTTCAGCCGCCGCTCGGCGGCGACCGGCAACACAACATGCAGGGCGCGCGCGACATGGCGGGCGATATCTTCCTGTATGGCGTAGATGTCGGAGAGTTCACGGTCGTACTTTTCCGACCACAGTTCCCGGCCATCGTTGCCGTCAATCAAACGCGCGGTGACCGATACCTTGCCCTGGTAGCGGCGGACACTGCCGAGGAGCACCGCCTCCGCGCCGAGTTGGTCCGCGATGGATACGGCATCCATCAGGCTGTCCTTGAATTGCCGCGTGGTACTGAGAGCGACGACCCGAAACTCGTTGAGGCGGACGATGAGGCTCTGGATTTCCTCGGTCAGCCCTTCGCTGAAATACTCGGTCTCCGCCTCGCCACTGGTATTGGTGAACGGCAGTACCGCAATCGAGCGCCGCGGTGCCTCCCAGAAATTCTGCGACAGGTAGTACAACAACGATCCGCTGCCAACCGCGACCACGGCGACCACCGCGACGAAGGGCAGGAACGCCATCCGCGGCGCGCGTGTGCCGGCATCGCCGTGGCGGACGATGCCGCGTGCCGTGAGTTCATAGGCCCAGGCGACGATCGCCACCACGGGAAAGCCGATTACGACGAGGACGATGAGCACCGTCATCGAGTTCCGCGGGATGGGCAGCCGGTCGAATGTAACGTCCGCTACCTGCAGCAGCATCCATGCAACGACGCCGTAGGCGACGAGCGCCCGGAAAACGCTGCGTTCCTGAAGCTGCCGTACCAGGTTGCGGACACGATCCTGCATTGCGGCGGCACCTCCTTCCGTGCACTTCCTCGATACTCGTGATCATGCCCCAGATGCCGTTGCTTTTCAGTAGTTTCGCCGCGAATCCCCGAGTCCGCTGTGCCACAATGGCCGCTTCGCAATCGAATCCCGGCGACCTATGAAACAGCCAACCTGGACACAACTGCCCGCTACGTCGCTGCTCGTTCTGCTCGCGGCCTGTTCGCCACCCGTGTCGTATGACGTCATTGTCCGCGGCGGCACGATCTATGACGGCACCGGCGGCACGCCGTATGTTGCGGACATCGCAATCGACGACGACGTCATCGTGGCAATAGGCGACCTGGACGATGCCCGTGCATCGATCACCATCGACGCCGACGGACTCGCCGTCGCGCCCGGCTTCATCAACATGCTGTCGTGGGCCAACGAATCGCTGATCGAGGACGGCCGCTCGCAAAGCGATATCCGCCAGGGCGTGACGCTCGAGGTCATGGGAGAAGGCAACTCCATGGGCCCGCTGAACGCGGCGATGAAACGGGAACTCATCGACCGTCAGTCCGACATCCGCTACGACATCGAGTGGGATACGCTCGGGGAGTACCTCGAGTACCTCGAAGCACGAGGTGTGTCGACCAACGTCGCTTCGTTCATAGGCGCCGCGACGCCGCGCAAGCACGTTATCGGTTACGAGGACCGTGCCCCGACGCCGCAGGAACTGGCACGGATGCAGGAACTCGTGCGCGCAGCAATGCGTGAGGGCGCGATGGGCGTCGCGTCGTCACTGATGTACCCGCCCGGACTGTTCGCGGACACCGGCGAACTCACCGCGCTGGCCGAGGCGGCGGCAGAATTCGACGGCATGTACATCTCGCACCTGCGGGACGAAGGCGCGCATATGCTGGAGGCCATCGGCGAACTCATCACGATCGCCCGCGAGGCAGGCATCCGCGCCGAGATCTACCATCTCAAGTCGTCGGGGCAGCAAAACTGGCACCTGTTCGACGAGGCCGTGAAGATGATCGAGGACGCACGGGCCGAGGGCCTGGCTGTCACGGCCGACGTCTACACCTATCCTGCGGGATCGACCGGCCTGAACGTCACCGTACCGCCCTGGGTGCAGGAAGGCGGGTTCGAAGCCTCGCTCGAGCGCATGCGGAACCCGGATCTCCGCAAGCGCATCACAGAGGAGATGAACACGCCGTCCGACGAGTGGGAAAACATGTTCCTGCTGGCTGGTTCACTCAACAACATCCTGCTGGTCAGCTTCAGGAACGAAGACCTGAAGCCGCTCACCGGCAAAACGCTCGCCGAAGTGGTAGCGATGCGCGGCACGAGCCCGGAAGACACGATCATGGACCTGATCATCGAGGACGGCAGCCGCGTCGGCGCCGTGTATTTCACGCAGTCGGAGGACATCGTGCAGAAGGCAGTCGCCCTGCCCTGGGTGAGCTTCAACTCGGATGCGGGTTCCCTGGCACCGGAAGGCGCCTTCGTGAAGAGCAACCCGCACCCTCGCGCGTACGGCAGCTTCGCGCGCGTGCTGGCGAAATACGTCCGCGAAGACCAGGTCATTACACTCGCGGAAGCGGTGCGCAAGCTGTCAGGCCTGCCTGCCGAGAACCTGCGACTCGAGCGCCGCGGTTTACTGCAAGCGGGCTACTTTGCGGACGTCGTCGTCTTCGACCCGGACACCGTCCAGGACCATGCCACGTTCGTCGAGCCGCACCAGTACGCGACCGGCGTCCTCCACGTCTTCGTCAACGGGGAGCAGGTACTTAAAGACGGCGAGCACACCGGGGCGACACCCGGGCGCGTGGTTCGCGGTCCGGGCTGGGCGGGACGAGGATCAGCTGAATGAACGCCGAGGTAATAGAAACGGATGCCGTGATCGTCGGCGCGGGGCCCTGCGGCCTGTTCCAGGTTTTCGAACTGGGGTTGCAGGGCATCAGGGCGCACGTCGTAGACAGCATGCGCGTGGTCGGCGGCCAGTGTGCCGAACTCTACCCGGACAAACCGATATACGACATACCGGGCATCCCGTTCATCCTGGCCCAGCAACTCGTCGACAACCTGGTGGAGCAGATCGCGCCGTTCGAAGCGGAGTTCCATCTCGGCCAGGAAGTCACCGTTGTCAGGCCGGTGGGCGACGAGTTCGATATCGAGACCAGCGCCGGCACACGATTCCGCGCAAAGACCGTATTTCTCGCGGGCGGCGTCGGCTCCTTCCAGCCGCGGCGCATGCGGCTCGAAGGCATCGAGGCGCACGATGACAAGTCGCTTTTCTACAAGGTTCGCGACCCGAGGGCATTCGCGGGCAAGCCGATCGCCATACTCGGCGGCGGCGACTCGGCACTCGACTGGGTGCTCGCGCTGCAGCCTGTCGCATCGTCACTGACGCTCGTCCACCGTCGCGCCGAGTACCGCGGCGCGCCGGCGTCGGTCGCGAAGATCAAAGCGCTGGCCGCGGCCGGGAAGATCCGCGAGATCATCGGTAAGGTCACCGAATACCGCGCCGATGACGACGGCATCTCCGGCATCACGGTGACGAGCGACGACGGCGATGAAGAAGCGGTCGACTGCCAGGCCTTGCTGGTCTTCTGGGGCCTCGCGCCCAAACTGGGGCCGATCGCCGAGTGGGGACTCGACCTGAATCGCAAGACCGTCAACGTCGACACCGAGAAATTCGAGACGAATATCCCCGGCATCTACGCGATCGGCGACATCAACTACTACCCGGGCAAGAAGAAACTCATCCTGTCAGGATTCCACGAAGCCGCCCTCGCCGCTTTTGCAGCGAAGGAGCGCCTCGAGCCCGGCAAGAAAGCGCACCTGCAGTACACGACCACGAGTCCGCTAATGCACAAGCGATTGGGGGTGGAGGAGAACGATTGAGCCGCGCGGGCTTGCCCGCGTGGAACCGCACCCAGTGCGTTAATTCAGTCTTCTTACGGGTACCACGGGGTCGAGCCTATCGCGTCCCTCGGCATCAACGTTGTATAAGTATTCCTTCTTCGTCACGGTGTCCGGCTCGCCCTCGAAGAGATCAGTGGGCACACAGATGTAAAACCGGTCGCTATTTGCCTTGCCCGACTTTTTCTTGCCACTGCCGTTCAACCAGCCGGCTTCGGCGTTTTTTCCGGATGTTGAAACCAGTTTGTTGTCGGCGCCGACCAGGTTGAATCTGAGCACATCACCCTCATAGACGGTGTGTCTTGGGCCCGTAACATTTATCGGATCACGCTCGTAGTTGATGTTTATAGGAATGATCCCCGAATTCGCACCCGGGCAGTCATCCGGATGAACTGACTGCCCCGAAACGCCTGCGCAAGACTGCAACAACGCGCCACACCACACGGCCAGCAATACGGTTCCAACCTGTTTCAATTTGATCATCTCACTCCCCTGTCACCCCGATTCGAACGATTGACTATAGCGTAGCCCAGATTACTCCAAATACGAGACTGCATTGCCGATTCTCAGAAATCCCCCACCGATGACCTCCTCGAATCGAGTGTCGCCATGAAGATCGCCCAGTAAGGGGTCTGCGGCAAGCATGGCGATCGGATAGCCCAGACTGGCCGCAGTGGTCAATGACTTGATCGCCGCGTCACGTTGACCGCTCTCGATTTTCAACAGGGCGTCATAAAAGTGGACATTCGGGTCACCCGGCGCAAGCTCGAGGGCTCTGTCGATGAGGATTCGAGCCTGGTGATCATCTCCGATTGCGGCCGTTGCCCAGGCTTTGACGTAAAGATCGAATGCACTCGATGGATTTGTTGCAAGCAATTCATCAGACTTCTCGACGGCTTTTCGATAAGCGACATCGGACTGTTGCCGGTCAGAAGAGAACCGCAGCGCATCACCCAGGTTCAGCCACGCAAAGTTCGCCTGCGGAAGCAACTCGGTCGCGCGTCGTTGTATGTTGGCCGATTTTTCGAAATCTCCGAGGTAATAGTAGACCGACCCCAGG